>DATCQC010000197.1:0-3839 GCA_036569685.1 Candidatus Limnocylindria bacterium
GCGCCGAACGTGCCGCCGGACGCGGTCAGCGACTGCGCCGCGCCGGGTGCGCGGGGCAAGGACGCGGCCGCCGTGTTGAACACCGCCGCGTATGGCAGCGAGACGCCGACGCCAACGGCGACGCCGCCGATGAGCGCGACCGGGAGCGGCCGGGCGGGCCACGCGAGCAGCGCGAGACCAGCGAGGTTGAGCACCTGCGAGACCCGCATGAGCGCGACCGTCGTGATCCTCCGCCGGGCGACGAGCCATCCGCCGAGCGGCCGCATGAACAGCCCGGCGATGAGCAGGAACGCCCCGAGCGCGCCGGCGGCGACCAGCGACGTGTCGAATTCGCGGAGGATGTACACACTGATCCACGAGCCGGTCGCGAGGGCCAGGCCGAACCCGGCGCCGTGCTGCACGAAGCACCACCACGAGTTGCCGTCACGGAGCGCGTCGGTGATGCTGCCGGGCGCGACCGTGCGGGGCACCGTCGGCGCACGCCACGCATACACGACGAGCACGGCGAGCAGCAGCGTGCTCGATGCGGCGAACGCGCCGCGCCACCCGCCGAACGCGAGCGCGAGCGGTGGCATCAGCTGCAGGCCGAGCGCGCTGCCCAGCGGGTACCCGGCGCCATAGAGGCCTTGGCCGAAGTGCGAGCGCGCGCCGGAGTACAGGCCGGCGATGTACCGAACGCCGCCCACGAAGGCCATCCCGCTCCCGATCCCGCCGACGGCCTTCGCCACGAGCAGCGTCTCGTACGTCGGGCCGACGGCGAAGATGAGGTTGGACGCGAGGGCGAAGCCGACGCCAAAGACGTTCATGCGCTTGGCGCCGATGCGGTCGGCGAGTGTCGCGGTCGCGAGCATCGTGGCAACGGCGCTGATGAAGAGCGCCGTCGGCAGGAGACCGGCCTGGAGGTCGGTGATGCCGAGATCGGCCTTCAGCAGCGGGACGAGCGCGGCCTGATCCGTGTACGTGAGGCCGACGGCGACCGCCGTCAGCGCCGCGAGGAGGACGCCGCCGGTCCGGTCGGTCAGGTCAGGCGGTCGTAGCCGGGAAGGGTGAGGAACTCGACGAACCGGTCGGCGAGCGCGACCTCTTCGAAGAGGGCGAGCGCGTCGGCGAAGCGCCGGCCGGGGCCATCGAGGCGCGCGACCTCGTCGCGGCCGATCGCGCGGATGACGTCCTTGGTGATCGCCGTGCCCTCGGTGGTGCGGGCACCGTGGTGGACCCACTGCCACACCTGCGAGCGCGAGATCTCGGCGGTCGCGGCGTCCTCCATGAGGTTGTAGATGGCGGCCGCGCCGATGCCGCGGAGCCAGGACTCGAGGTACTGGATCCCCACGCTCACGTTGCTGCGGACACCGGCGTCCGTGATCGTGCCGCCGGGCACGCCGACCGCACGGAGCTGCGCGTCGGTGACGCGCACGTCGTCGCGGGTGCGATCGAGCTGGTTCTTCTTCGCGCCGAGCACCCGGTCGAACTCCGCCATCGCGACCGGCACGAGGTCCGGGTGCGCGACCCAGGTGCCGTCGAAGCCGTCGGTGGCCTCGCGGACCTTGTCCTCGCGCACCTTCGCGAGCGCGACCTCATTCACCTGCGGATCTTTGCGCGTCGGGATGAACGCGGCCATCCCGCCGAGCGCGAACGCGCCGCGCGCGTGGCACGTGCGCACGAGGAGCTCGGTGTACGCGCGCATGAACGGGACGGTCATCGTGACCTGCGCGCGATCCGGGAGGAGGAAGTCGGATCGATGGTTGAACTTCTTGATCACGCTGAAGATGAAGTCCCAGCGGCCCGCGTTCAGCCCGCCCGAGTGGTCGCGGAGCTCGTAGAGGATCTCGTCCATCTCGAACGCGGCCGGGAACGTCTCGACGAGCACGGTCGCCTTGATCGTGCCCGTCGGGATCCCAAGCGTCTCCTGGGCGCGCACGAAGATGTCGTTCCAGAGGCGGGCCTCGCGGTGGCTCTCGAGCTTCGGCAGGTAGAAGTACGGTCCGCTTCCCCGTTCGATGAGCGCCTTCGCGTTGTGGAAGAAGAAGAGCCCGAAGTCCATGAGCGCACCCGCGACCGGCGCGCCGTCCACGAGGAGGTGCTTCTCTGTGAGGTGCCAGCCGCGGGGGCGCACCACGAGCGTCGCGAGCGTCTCGTTGAGCGCGTACCGCTTGCCCTCGGGGCTGGTGAAGTCGATCTTCCGGCGGACCGCATCCGCGAGATTGACCTGGCCCGAGACCATGTTCTCCCAGGTCGGCGTGTTCGCGTCCTCGAAGTCGGCCATGTACACCGAGGCGCCGCAGTTCAGCGCGTTGATCACCATCTTCCGATCGGTCGGGCCGGTGATCTCGACCTTCCGGACCTGCAGATCCGCGGGCGCGGGCGCCACACGCCATGCGCCATCGCGGACCGCACGGGTCTCCGCGAGGAATCCGAGCTCGCCGCCGGCGCCGAGCTCGGCCTGTCTGGACGCGCGCGCGGCGAGCAGCTCGCGCCGGGTCGCCTCGAAGGTGCGCGCGAGGTCCGCGACGAAGTTGAGCGCCGCGGGCGTGAGGATCTCGTCCGATCGCTCGACGCCGGGGCCACGCACCTCGACGCCTTTCGTGATCGCGGTCGCCACGGCTCCCTCCGTTTTGCGCGATGCGGAAGCCAAGCACCGCGATGCGCGACGCCGGCCACCGAACGCGGCCATGGTACCCGCCTCCTCTGACCCCTGACCTTCGTCCTCCCCCGGCGACAAATCCCCCGGCTGGAGACCCGACCGGCCGACCGGTCACGTACAAACAGGCCGTGGAGCCGCTTCAGGTCGTGCCCGCCACGCCTCCGGTGGAGGCGACCCTTCGCATCATGCTCAACAGCGTCCCGCACCTGATCGGCTGCGCCGTCGTGCGTCATCCGGCCGGACCGGACTCGGTTGCGGCGGAGGTCGGCCGGAATCCGTGGCTGTTCGATCGGCGGCTCACGACCCTCCAGCTCCCTGACGACACGCTGCCGGCGAACCGCGCGGTCGCGCTCGACTGGCCCGTGCCATATCAGGCCGAGTGGGTCGGCGTGCCGCCGCGGCTCCTCATCTCGCGGCTCGTGTTCGGCGACCGCATGGTCGGCGTGCTGCTCGGAACGCTCGTCTCGCGAGAGCCGCTGAGCGCCCAGACGCGCGAGGCCATGGACCTCTCGTGCGAGCTCATCGCGTCGGCGATGGCCATGCACGCTGCCGAGACGATCCCGTCCCCGTCAGTTGCCGAACCCGAGCCACCGGCCGAACCGGCCGCGCAGGCGTACGTCGCGCAGCCCGCAGGCTCGTACTCGTCGACCGCCGCGCCCGTGTCCGCGGAGGCCGCCGCGGGTATCGGGGTGATCGTCTCGCAGATCGCGGCCGCGGTCTCCGCGGTCGATGACGCGCGTGCCGCGGGTCGGATCCTCCGCGACGCGATGAACGAGGTGAGCGAGGCATCGGCCTTCGCGGTCGCGTTGTTCCACGTCGACCGGCCCGAGGTCGCCTACCGCTACAAGGTCGTCGGCGTGGACCCCGCGTCGAGCGATCTCGGCAAACAGCCCGTCGACGACTCACCCAGCTGCTTCGCGGTCCGTAATGCGGAACGGTGGCATGCGTTCGATCGCACGGTGACCATCGGCGGCGAGCGCCGCCGCGTCGGCGTGCTGCAGGTGCCGCTCGCCGCCGGGAACGACTCCATCGGGGTGGTCACGCTGCAGACGTTCCGCGAGGGCGGGTTCGCGTCCGGCGAGCTCGAGCTCATCGCGGCGATCGTCCAGGCCACCGTACCGGCCTTCATGAAGGCACGCGCGGCGGGTCGATTCCAGCCGCTCGCGGCGCCGGCACCGGCGCAGCCGGCGACGGCGGC
>DATCQC010000198.1:0-10606 GCA_036569685.1 Candidatus Limnocylindria bacterium
GGACGAACGTGACATCTGAGCTCCGGCTGATCAAGAAGGACGCACTCCAAGCGGATCGGAGCCCGACGGCGGGGATGACCCGGCAGCACGCGATCACCGCGGACGGCCTGACCTCCGGCACGGTGAGCGTCGGCCCTGGCGTCATGAGCGGCTGGCACCACCACGGGACGCACGAGACCTCGATCTACGTGCTGAGGGGCACACTCCACATGGAATTCGCGGGCGGCGCATTCGACGCGCGCGAAGGTGACTTCATCCACGTCCCGGCCGGTGCCGTCCATCGCGAGTCGAATCCGGGGAGTGCGCCGAATCTCGCCGTCTTCTCCCGTGCCGGTAGCGGGACCGTCACCGTGAACGTCGACGATCCGGCGAAGCGGTAGCCGATACTTAGGGTGCCCGTGTAGCCCAGCGGTTTAGAGGCAACGGATTTAAAACCCGTCAAGCGAGGGTTCGAATCCCTCCACGGGCACTTTCCGCGACACTTCGCGCACATCACCTCGGAGGAACATGGCTTGGGCGCGAACCCCACTCGCTTCGTCATCATCGGCAATGGGGCGGCCGGCACGTACGCCGCGGAGCAGCTCCGCAAGGACGACGCTGCCTGCGACATCGTGATGATCGACGACGAGAAGTACACGCTCTACAACCGGGTGTCGCTCCCCCGCTACCTCAAGGGCGTGCTGCTCGAGCAACGCGTCTATGTGCGCGATCAGGAGTGGCATGACAAGAACCGGATCGACCTCCGCCTCGAGACGAAGGTCACGCAGGTCGACTTCGAGCACAAGACGGTCATGCTCGAACCGGGCGGCGAGCTTGGCTACGACAAGCTCCTCATCGCGACCGGCGGCCGTCCGAACCCGCTGACGGTCCCGGGCGCGAAGGACGCACCCGCCGTCTTCAACTTCCAGTACTTCGATGAGACGAAGGCGATGGTCGCGAAGATCCCGGAGTCGAAGGTCGCAGTGATCCTGGGCGGCTCGTTCATCGGCTACGAGCTGACCGAGGCGTTCGCGTTCCGCAAGCTCGAGACACACTGGCTCATGCGCGGCCCGTGGTTCCTGCGCCGGGCGCTCGATGAGGCCGGCGGGAAGATCGTGAGTCTGCTCGCGGAGGACGCCGGTGTGCAGCTGCATTACGAGGAGGCCATCGCGAAGGTCGAGCAGTCCAACGGCACCGCGAAGGTGACGGGGACGGCCGGCTTCACCGCCAACGCGGACATCGTTGGCGTCGGTCTCGGGCTCACGATGAACATCGACATCTTCAAGGACACCGGCCTCGAGACGAACATCGGGATCATGACGAACGAATTCCTCGAAACCAACCTGCCCGACGCCTGGGCCGCCGGCGACGTGGCGGAGTTCTACGACGTCGTGTCGCAGCGGCACCACCGGATGGGCACCTGGGACAACTCGCTGAACCACGGGCGCCACGTCGCCAAGAACATGCTCGGCGCGAAGCAGCCGTACGTGGAAGTGCCGACGTACGCCTCGGGCATGTTCGACTCGAATATCTCGGTCATGGGCGTGACGACCGAGGAGGAGCCGGACGCGGAGGCGATCGTCGAGGTCGACTACGAGGGTCGCAACTACAAGCGGCTGTTCTTCCTCGGGGACAAGCTCGTCGGCGCGATGCTCATCGGCAAGATGAAGGGCCGGAAGAAGGTCCTCGAGCTCATCTCGAGCCGCACCCCGATCGACCGGCGCGAGATGGTCCTCGAGATGCTCGCGATGCCGGAGGTCCCCGCGAGGCCGGCGCCGCCCGCCTAGTGCTCCAGCGCGTCGCGTTCGCGGTCGCGGGGAGCCAGGTCGAGGCGATCCTCCATCTGCCGGACGGCGAGACGATCGCCGGCGTCGCGGTCCTGCCGGGGCGCGGCGGGACGATGGCCGACACCGCGTATCTTTGCGAGAGCATCGCGGCATCCGGGATCGCGGCACTCCGATTCACGTTCCGCGTCGATGGCGACGCGCTCGCCGGCCTGGCCGACGCCGGCGGCGCGGTCCGGCTCCTCCGCGCGCACCCGGCGATCCCGCAGCGCGTCGGCGTGGTCGGCTGGTCGTTCGGCGGAGCGGTCGCCGCGCTCGCCGCGGGGCGGGATTCACGGATCCGGGCCGCGGTGCTCGTGTCGACCCCGGCCGCCCGCGACTACTGGGGTCCGGCGAAGCCGCTCGCCGAGATCACCCGGACCCGAGCGCAGGTCCTGATCGTGCGCCCGGCGGCGGACGAGGTCGTCGCGCCGGCCGATGCCGACCGCTATGCCGCGGTCCTCACGCAGGCCCGGGTCCGGCACGAGCTCCTGACGATCGCGGGCGCCGACCACAACTTCACCGGACCGGCGGAGCGCGCGGAGATGCTCGCAGCGGTGACTTCCTGGTTGCGCGTGGCCCTCGTCGGCTGACCGTCGCGCGCGATGCGGTCTCCCGCCGCCGAACGCCGTAGCCTCGGAGCATGTTCGAACGTCTCGCCGATGAGGACATGTGCTACCTCTCGACCACCGGCCGTAAGAGCGGGAGGCCGCACGAGATCGAGATCTGGTTCGGCATCCGCGAGGGCCGGCTCTATCTGCTGAGCGGCGGTGGCGACGCGGCCGACTGGGTGAAGAACCTCAAGAAGCGGCCCGCGGTGAAGGTGCGGATCAACTCGCAGATCGCGTCCGGGAAGGCGCGGGTGGTCCGGCCGCACACGAAGGAAGACCTCGCGGCGCGCGAGCTGCTCGACGGGAAGTACATGGGCTGGCGCGAAGGGAAGAAGCTCTCGAGCTGGGCCCGTGACGCGCTGCCGGTCGTGATCGACCTGCCCTAGGCGGAGCGCTCGCTGCGGCCCGCGGCCAGCTCTTCGCGGACCTGCAGCACCATCCGATACAGCACGTTCCACTCGTCGGACCCGATGGCCGCACGATCGATGTCATGCTCGAGTCGGTCGAGCCGCTGGCGCCGCTCGTTCTTCGTCGACCCGTCATCGAGGTGGAGCTTCCAGAGCCGGCGCTCGAGGGCCTGCGTGTCCGAGCTCCAGGTCAGGTGCACGCGGCCCAGGCCGAATCGCTTGTACAGCGCCGCCCGGAGCCAGTACGCGTCCTTTGCCGGCGCGGTCACGCTCACGCCCATAGCATGCGCGGCGACCTCGACGTTGCCGGCGACGACGATCACCGGCTGGTCGTGAACCATGCTGCTGAGCAGCCCCTGACCCGCATAGCGCATCGTTTCGAGCGGCAACGCCCCCAGGCCGCCGAGCGCGCCGACGACGGCCCGGCGCCCTGTCGCGGTCTCGAGCTCGTCGACGATATCGGCGACGAGCTCGTCGAACCGGCCGTCGGGCACGAGGACGGGGATGTCGTGCGTGCGCAGCCCGGCCCGGCTACGGCGAAGGAGCACGAACGGTCCGATGACGAGCATCAACGCGACGCCCATGCCGAGGGAGAGCGCCACGGGGTAGCTGGTCGGGAGCGTCTTCAGCCACCGAACGAATGAGAACTTCTCGTCGAGGTCGGACTTCTCGGCGATGAACGTGAGCACCGGCGGCAGCAGGGCGATCCCGAGGATGATGGCCTGGATCTGTCCCTCTCCCGATGGGCTGCTCATCGATCGCAAGGCGCCAGGCCGCATTGAGTAGCAACACGATCGCCGCGAAACCACCGCCGACATACGTGACGAGGACCCAGAGGAGCGCGATGGCCGACAGCCCTGAAACGACGCGCTCCTTGCCGCCGGGAATCTGCCCGAAGAACAAGGACGTCGCCCATCCGAGGCTGAACGTGGCGGCCATCCCGAGGATGCGAGTGACGATGAAGAACGGGACGGCGAGCACAAGAGGATCAGCAGCACGAGGCGTGCCTCGCGGCGCCGGCTCACTCGACCTTCGGGAAGTCTCCATGGGCCGCCAGATACTGGACGACCCCGCCCGCTGACAGGATCTCCTGCGCGAACGTGGCAAGCGGGCGCACCGTGGCATTCCCCTGGGGCGTCCGGAGAACGGCGTTCGCGAGGTCGAGGGTGACCTCGTCGCCGTCCCGGGCGAGCGTCACCGCGTCCGAGGACTCGACCACGGGGATCCCAAGGTTGATGCAGTTGCGGAAGAAGATCCGGGCGAAGTTCTTGGCCACGACACCGCCGATCCCGAGCTTCTTCATCGCCGCGACCGCGTACTCGCGCGAGCTTCCACAGCCGAAGTTCTCGCCGCCCACGAGGATGTCGCCCAGTCTGACTTCCGTCGCGAAGCCGGGACGAGCGTCGTAGAACGCGTAGTTCTGGAACTTGTCCTGGCCGACCATGAACGGCGCGTACCGGCCCGGGACCATCTGGTCCGTGTCCAGGTCGTCCCCGAACACCCACGCCCGAGGCACCCGCTAATCCTCCTGATCCATGCCGACGATCCAGGGCGCGTTCGCCACCGGATGCGCCATCGCGAGCTCGCGCGAGCGGTCGCCCGATCGCTCCGACGCCGCCCCGCGGTCGCCGCGATCGGAGCGGCGCCGGGCGACGAGCGCGTCGAAGTCGGCGTCGCTCGACTCGAGGTACGGCCGCGGATCGTTGATGACGCCGGTGAGCGCCGCGACAGCGGCGACGTACGGCGAGCCGAGGTAGATCGAGGCATCTGGAGAGCCCATCCGGCCCTTGTAGTTGCGGTTCGCGGTCGAGAAGCAGACCTCCTCGCCCGCGAGCACGCCGCCGGTCCGACCCAGGCATGGACCGCAGCCCGAGCTCCCGATCACCGCGCCCGCGGCCGAGAGGATGCCCAGGGTACCGTCGGCCATCGCGTCCTCGAACTGCCGGCGTGAGGACGGCACGACCTCGAGCCGCACACGCGGCGAGATGCGCCGGCCGCGCAGGACGGCCGCGGCCTGCTGCATGTCGACGAGCCGGCCGTTCGTGCACGAGCCGAGGAAGACGATGTCCACCGGAATGCCCACGGCCTCCGACACGTCCGAGACCTGGTCGACCCGCGGCGGGATCGCGATCTGCGGCTCGAGCGTCGAGAGGTCCACGTGCACGCGCCGCGCGTACACCGCGTCGGCGTCCGGCCGCAGCCACGCCGGCGCCTCCGGCGTTCCGACGACGATGCCGGCCTTGGCCCCCATCTCCGTCGTCATGCCCGCGAGCGTGATCCGATCGCCCTGCGGCAGATCGCCGACGCCGTGGAACTCGACGCACGCGTAGCGTGCGCCGTCGGTCCCGATCTCGCGGACCACGCGCATGATCGCGTCCTTCATCGTCACGCCGCGCCGCAGGGTCCCGGTGAACTCGACGCGGATCGATTCGGGCACCCGCAGCCACGTGCGGCCGAGGCCGAGGGCCACGGCGATGTCCGTCGCCCCCATCCCCGCGCCGAACGACCCGACGGCGCCGTACGAGTTGCTGTGCGAGTCGCTCCCGACGATCACGGTCCCGGGCTCGCAGTAGCCCTCCTCGACCATGATCTGGTGGCAGACGCCCTCGCCCGCGTCGTAGAAGGTCTGGATGCCCTGCGCCCGCACCCACTCGCGGAGCACACGATGCGAATCGGCGACGACCGGCGTCGGCGCGGGCGCGGCGTGGTCCACGAAGACGCCGACCTTGCTCGGGTCCCACACCGTCGGCTTGCCGAGATCCTTGAGGCCGGCCATGACAGCGTCGATGACCGAGTCGTGGACCATGACCCGTGAGATCGGGACGATCACGAGGTCGCCCGCCTGCACGTCGCGGCCCGATCGCCGCGACAGGATCAATTCGGCGAGCGTCTTAGGCAACGACCCACTCCCGCAGCAGGTTGTCGAGCTGATCCATCGAGAGCGGGCCCGCATCGGCAAGGGCCTTGATCTGCTTCGTGATCGTCCGCAGCTCGTCCTTCCCGAAGGTGAGGCCGAGCTCCTCGGCGCGCTTGCCGACCGCGTTGTGCCCGGTGAGCCGGTGCGCGATGTTCATGGTGCGCGTGAGGCCGAAGTCCGCCGGATCGAGGGATCTCGTAGCTGTTCGGATTGACGTAGATGGCCTTCGTGTGCATCCCGGCCTTGTGGTGGAACGCGTACTTCCCGGTGACGTACTCGTCAAACGGGATCTCGATCTTCACGAGCGAGGCGACGAGCTCGTCGAGCTGCCTGAGCTTGGGCAGGTCGTACTGCTTCTTGATGCGCGCGGGGTCGTCGGCGTACATCCGCGCAATGAACCCGCCGAGCGGCGTGATGCCGTTGCGCTCGCCGATCCCGAGGACGCTCGTGTCGATATGGGTCGCGCCACCCTCGAGGATGCTGTAGCTGTTGGCGATGGCGCAGCCGGCGTCGTTGTGCCCATGGAACTCGATGTCGCAGCTGATGTGATGCCGGAGCTCCACGGCGAGCGCGTAGCACTGCCGCGGCGTCGCGATCCCCACCGTGTCGGCCACGCCGACCCGGTTCACGCCCATCTTGTCGACCGCCTGATAGACCCGAAGGAGGTCGGCCTCGGTCGACCGGAAGCTGTCCTCGCTCGAGAAGCGGACCTCTTTCCCGTGGTCCTTGATGAACTCGATGACCCGGCTCGCCTCGACGATGATCTCGTCCACGCTCTTGCCGTGCGAGAAGTCCCGGAGGAACGATGACGTCCCGAACAGGATGTCGATCCCGGTGACGCCCGACTCGACGGCCACGCGGGCGTCATCCATATGGCACCGCACGTGCGTAAGTACCTTTGCATGCAGGCCCAGCGACGCGATCATCCTGAGGTCTTCGCAGGACTGCGGGGACGCGACCGGCGAGGTCAGCTCGATGTACTCGACCCCGAATTCATCCAGCAGCTTGGCGATGGCGATCTTGTCGGCAGTCGTGAAATGAGCGTTCGAGAACTGCTCGCCCTCACGGAGCGTGGAGTCGATGATCGCGAATCGCTCGATCGGCACGCCGTTCCTCCCTCGTCAGGCAAAAAGAAAGGCCGGTCGCGCTACGTGCGCACCAGCCTCCGACGTCGATATCGAAGCCCTGCTGCGGTCAGCGCTCCGCGGCGGAGTGCCCTCTCCGTCGCGACAGCCCGCGTCCTTCCGGAACGCGGACCAGATGACGATCCCGAGTCGGATCGCCCTCTCCGGCGGAACACCCCTGGACGCCGCGTCGGCGGAAGCTCGTTCCTCGACGGCGCTACTGGTGCCCGCACCTCTGGCCGGCATCGCGTATTCAGTTGTGCGCGCAGTCTAGCGAATCGCGGACGCGGATCGCTAGGGTTTCGGGGCGACGGTGCGGCGGAGGGCCCAGCTCGGCTTCTTCGTGATGTCGTCCAGACGGACGTGCGTGTACGCGTGGACCGCGAGCTCGTGGGCGGAACGCTCCGCGCTTGCGGCCAGAAGAGAATTCATGGAGCCTTGCTCGGTGACCGCGAAGCGGACGTCACAACCGCCATAGCGGCACGGGAATCCTCCGGATCGCATCCGATCACATCCTTCGGGCGGCCCTGCACCCGTCAGAGAGGACCGTAACATGCGCACCCCAGCATTCCTCCAGACGCGCGTCGAGCGCCTCGAGCGAGCGCGCGATGTGAGCGGGATCGTTGCGATCCTTTCCGACCGTCACGAGACGACGTACGAGCGCGCGCATGCCGCGAAGGCGCTCGCCGACCTCGCCGAGCGGCTCGGCGATCATCGTTCGCGGGCCGTCGGCATCCTGCTCGAGGCGGCGGATGAGCCGACGGAGGTCCGCAAGTGGGCGCTTCTGGCGCTCGCCGAGCTCCACGAGCCGGCCGCCCTTCCGGCGTTCCGGCGCGCGGCACGGGACGGGGACTGGATGATCCGGATCTTCGCGGCCCACGGCTTCGACCGGCTCCGGGCGCACGAATCGCTCGTCGAGGTCATCGCCCTGCTCGCGGACCGCGAATCGGGCGTCCGCGAGGCGGCCGCGGCGGCCCTCGCGAGCATCGGGGACGGGAGGGTCCGGCCGCTGCTCGAGCGCGCCGCCGTCACTGACCCCTATCCGTGGGTCCGCGAGGCGGCCCGAGACGCGTTGACGGTCCTGGGCGGCTGATCCTCCGCGAGCTAGCGGACGGCCGCCGGGAGGGCGAAGTCGGAGTCGTTGACCGTGGTGCTGAAGTCGGTCGCCTCCATCGTGACCGTCGAGCCCGACGCGGTGATCGTCGTCTTCAGCGGCACGCCGGTCGACGAGTAGCACGTGCTCACGTCGCTGAACGCCCCGGCCGCGATGGATTGCACCTTGTAGCACTGGGCCTGCTGGCCGGCGATGGACTGGCCCCCGGTGAACGTCGCGTTGAACTTCGACGGGTCGCCCTGGAGCTGGAGCGCGAAGTCCGCAGCCGGGTTCTGGCCGAACGCCGCCTGGCCCGAAGCCTTCTGGCAGAACCCGCTGCCGGCGGCGTTCGTGCACAGGTAGGTCCCATCGGCGAGCGAGAAGATCGAGAACGAGACGCCCGGGCCGACCGAGTAGTCGAAGCGCGAATTGGGGGCCTTGTAGTACCAGGTCTGCGTGGACGCGGTGGACTGCCCACCCGCCGCGATCGTCCACGTGTAGGTCGCCTTATAGGTGGTGTTCTTGCCCGCCTTCAGCAGGTCGGCGATGTTCGCGCCGCCTGCTGTGGCCGCGGTCGTCGACTGTGTCGAACCCGCAACGGACGTGGCGCCGGCCGTCGGCGCTTGCGCCGCCGGTGACGCGGCGCCGCCGCACGCGGCCAGTGTGATCGCCGCGCCGGCCAGAACGATAGAAAGTCGCATCATTCCAGACCCCTCGCCTTCGCTCGAAAGCCTAGCCCATGGCATTCCGTTTGCCTGACGAACGAGAGCATGGACGCATCCGATCGGCCACTGATCATCGTCGTGAATGACGACACCGCGTTCCTCCAGCTCATGGAGCAGCTGCTCGAGGACGAAGGCTACGAGGCCGAGGTCATGAAGTCGACGAAGAACGCCCTGGAGCACATCAAGGAGCGGCGGCCGGCGCTGATCGTCCTGGACGTACGGATCAACAACGAGCAGGCCGGTCTGCTGCTGCTCGACCTGATCACGCTCGATCCCGAGACGCGCTCGATCCCGGTGGTCATCGCGAGCGCGAACCTGCAGGCGCTTGCCGGTCGCGAGGACGAGCTCGCGAGCAAGGGCATTTACGTGATCGCGAAGCCGTTCGACATCGACGATCTCGCAGCTCTCATCCGCAAGGCACTCTGGCGTGCCGAGCCGGCGAGGCGGACCGGCTAAAGCTCGGCGCTCACCTCGCGTGGCGGAAGGATCCGCACGAAATATTCGCGGCCGAGCATCTCCTGCAGCATTGCCTGCGGGAAGAGGTCGGCCTCGATCGGGAATTGGCTGCGATGTGCGGCGATCGCCCGGACCTTCTGGTCGACGTGCGCCGTGACGTCGATGGCCGTCGTCGGCTGCGGTCCCGGCCACGCAGCAGGCCCCGCAGCGTCGCCGTCGGTCAGTGTCGCGCCCGGACCACGCCCCCCGAACGCCGTCGGCGCCGCCGGGGAGAAGACCAGGCACGTGACCGCGTCGACGGCGATGACGTGCGCGGAGCGCGGTTGCGCGTACACGAGTGCCAGCTCGCCGAAGAACTCACCGGGCCCGAGCTCACGGAGCGTGCGGAGCTCACCGGGCGTCGGCTCTTCCGCCACGCGTGCCGCACCGGAAACGATGAGGAAAAGGCTCGTTCCGACCTCGCCCTGCTCGACGATGTACGTTCCGGCCGGGAACCAGCGGACCTCGATGAAGTCTCCTGCGTAGCGCAGCGTCGTCGACTCCTCGGCGAATAGCGACAGCGATCGCACGAACTCGGGGCCGCCGCGGAAGCGCGCCTCGAGCGACACGAGCCACTTGGCGAGCCGGTCGAGCATGAGCAGTCGGCTGCGGGCGAAGTGGCTGTGATAAAGCCGCGCGCCTGCTGGCATGGTCACACCTTCGAACGCGCGCGTCGCCGCCGCGCTGATGGTCACGTGATCCGGATGCCCGTACGCACCATCCTCGCCGAACGTGATCGCCACGTCGGGCTGGAAATCCCGAATGACGTCAGCCACCTGACCGACGAGCACCTCGAAGTCGGCCTCGCGGAGGGCGCCGTCCATGTGATCGAGACAGACGACGTCCTGCACGCCGAGGATCGCGCACGCGCTCCGCAGCTCCCGTTCGCGAATCGCGCCGAGCGTGTGCCGCGTCGCGGCAGCCGCATCGCGGATCTGGCCCGCCTGGCCACGCGTCGCCGACAGCACCATCGCCTTCGCGCCGCGCGCGGTGTACTTCGCGAGCGTCCCACCCGCGGCGAAGACTTCGTCATCAGGATGGGCGAAGACACCGAGGATGCGGATCCGCTCGGTCGGCGCGCCGTGGTTGGACGCCATCGCGGCCGAAGGCTAGCAGTCGGCTCTCGGATGCTTCCGACCGCGCAGTCAGCAGAGCTGCCAGTACACCACGACGTCGAATTCGCCGGTCAGGGGATCAGGATCGCCGTAGACCACCGCGGTAGGACACTCGGTCGTCCACTCGATCGTCACGTCGTACGCCATGACGGTCCTCCTCGCGCCCGGACACGCTCATAGCGCGCATCACCGGTCCGCCGGATCGCGAAAAACACCGGGCAGATGCTGAGCATCGTCGTGGCGTTCCCGCTCGTCTTGAGCCGGATCCCGGAAGACCTGATGTATCGCGTCTTCCTCTACGGCGGTGGGATGAGCAG
>DATCQC010000199.1:0-3718 GCA_036569685.1 Candidatus Limnocylindria bacterium
GCTTTGTATGGAACGCGAGGATCGCGTCGTACGACCGATCGAGCGCCGCCCGCAGGTCCGGCGGGCACCGCCGGGCCGCGGAGCGCAGAGCCCGCGCGTCGATCCACAGGTCCGCGGCGCGCGCTCCGGCGCGATCGAACCGCCGCACGTTCGCGAGGACCGCAGCATCGCCGCGCCGGCGCACGTCGTCGATGGTCCGCCGGCTCTCGCGGACCACCGACGGTGCGAACACCGCGGTCGCGTGGTGCCGCGCCACCTCTCGGCGGAACGCCGCGAGGTCGCCGACCCGGACGGTCATCGGGCCGCCCACGTCTCGAGCTTCGCGGCGAGCCCCGCGATCCGCTCGCGATCGCGCGCGTAGCTCACGCGGTTCGCGATGAGCCGAGCGGTGCAGGTCGCGATCTCCTCGACGATCGAGAGGCTGTTGTCACGAAGGGTGCGACCCGTGCTCACGAGGTCGACGATCCAGTCGGCGAGGCCGACCTGGGGCGCGAGCTCCACCGAGCCGTTCAGCTTGATGATCTCGACCTGCATCCCGCGGCCCTGGAAATGACGTTCCGCGACCCGCGGGTACTTGGTCGCGACCTCGAGGGAGCCGAGGTGCCGGTACTCGTCGAGCGAGCGATCGACGGAGCCGGTCGGCGCGGCCACGACGAAGCGGCACCGCCCGTAGCCGAGGTCGACGAGCTCGAGGACGTCGGCGTCGGTCTCGAGCAGCACATCCTTTCCGACGATGCCGACGTCGGCCGCACCGTGGGCGACGTGGGTCGGCACGTCGCTCGGGCGAGCGAGGACGTAGTCGACGTCCGCACTCGGGACAACGAGTCGGCGGCCGCCGTCGGCGAGCGCGTCGGTCGCGAGGCCGGCCGCCGCGAGCGCGAGGCGCGTATCGGGCAGGAGCGTCCCCTGGGCGAGCGCGATCCGCAGCGCCTTCATCGCGGCGCGCCGGGGCGCAGGACGGCGATGACCGCGTCGACCGCGCGCACGACGCCCTCGTACTCCACATGCGCCTCGTCGATCACGCGCGCGCGACGGATGTCCTGCCCGGCGCCTTCGGCCACGTCGCCGATCGCGACGGCGATGCCGCAGCCGCGCAGCGCCGCGGCGACGCGAAGGGTGGCCGCACCGTCGCCCGCGTCGGGCAGGAGCACGAGGAGCGGGAGCTCGGCCGGGGCGCGCCAGCCGGCCGCGACGAGCGCCTGATGGAGGTGCGGGATCGCGATGCCGAAACCGGTGGCCGCACGATCGGCGCCGAACTTCGCGAGGAGACCGTCGTACCGCCCGCCGGTCGCGATCGGGAACCCGAGATCGGGGACGGTGACTTGGAACACGACGCCGGTGTAATAGGGCAGCGCCGGGATGTAGCCGAGGTCGAACCGGATCGCGCCACCGGCGCCGGCCGCCTCGAGGAGCGGCCCAAGCGCGTCGAGCGTATCGAGCGCGCGGAGCGAGCTCGGTGGCGCGTCGGCGCGGGCGGCGGCGAGATCGGCGGAGCGGTGCCGCAGGCCGCGTTGGAGCGCGGCGATCCGCGGAGCGGTCAGCCCGGCGTCCCGGGCGAGCGAGACCGTGCCGACGAGGTCGCCCGAGCGCGCTGCGGCCGAGGCCGCGGCGTGCGCCTCCGCGGGGAGCTCCTCGAGGAAGCCATCGACGAAGCCCACGTGGCCGATGTCGATGTCCGCGCCGAGCAACCCGCACCGCGCAAGCGCGTCCGCGAGGAGCGCGATCACCTCGGCGTCGGCGCGCAGCGCCGGATCGCCGATGAGCTCCACGCCGGCCTGGTCGTACTCGCGCTCCGATCCGCGCATTGAGGCCTCTTCACGGAAGATCGTCGTGAAGTACGCGAGCCGCAGCGTCGCGTCGGCCTCGCGGTAGCGCTGGGCGACGACCCGGGCGACCGCGGTCGTCACGTCGGGTCGCAGCGCGAGCAGCCGACCATCCCGGTCCAGGAATCGCACGGTCCGGCGCTCGTCGACCGTGACCGCGCTCTCGGCGAACTCCACGGTCGGCGGCTCGAGCGGCACGTAGCCGTACTGGGCGAAGGCGTTCATGAGCGTCCGTTCGATCGCGTGCAGCTCGCGTGCTTCCGTCGGAAGGATGTCGCGGAAGCCGCGGGGGAGCGCGCCCTTCACGTGGGTTGCGGGAACGCGTCGACGCGCTCAAGGCCGATCAAGGAGTCGCGCAGCTCGCGGAGCGATCGGATGCGCGCATCCGGGGTGACCGGTCCGGCCATGGCGGTGCCCGCGCGATCGAGCCAGACGCTCCGCACCCCCGCGCGCCGCGCGCCGGCGATGTCCCGCTCCAGGCTGTCGCCGACCATGGCCGCGTCCGCGCTCGCGACGTGCAGCGCATCAAGCGCCGCACGGAAGATCCCTGGGTCCGGCTTGCCCACGCCCAGCTCAGCGGAGATCACGATCGCATCGACGTGGCCGGCGAGCGTCGTGCCCGCGAGCTTTTCGCGCTGCACGTCGGGGGCGCCGTTTGTGACGAGCGCGATCCGGTGATCATGTCCGAGATCAGCGAGCACCGCCGCGGCGTCGGGATCGATCAGCGTGATGGCGCGGCGGAACGAACCGAAGGCCGCCGCAAGCTCGTCGACCAGTCGCCCATCGTTCACCGTCGCGGCCGTCAGCGCGCGGGTCCAGACCGCCCGGCGGAAACCCGGTACGAAGGCGCGGAGCGCGGCGAGGCCACGTTGGTCGCCGACGAAATCGCCCCAGAGCGCTTCGCCCCACCAGATCCCCATCGCGTCGGCGTACGCGTAGACAGCCGACGCCTCGAACAGGACCTGCGCGCCCTCCCGCGCCACGGCCGCGACAGTCCTCGGATCGACGCCGGTGCGGCGGCCGGCCAGGTCGCTCGTCTGCTCGATCGCGCGCTCGGTGGCTTCGTCTTCGAGCAACAACGTATTGTCGAGATCGAACAGGATCGCACGAATGGGCACCGCGCGAGTCTAAGGACGGCGTGCGGTCGTCACGATGTGCACCTTGCACTGGGCCCACACTGGTGCTCATGACGCGCGATCTGGACCCGGTCACGTCGAGCTCCGTCGCACTCGTGTGCGAGGGCACGGACCGGCCGGGCACGCTGCACGCCATCACGACCGTGATCCTCGCCCATCGGGGGAACATCACGGGGATCGAGATCCCCGAGCGCGGCGAACGCGCGCGGGTCCACGTCGAGATCGATCTGCCGTCAGGCGCGACCTCGGACGGGCTCGTCGCGGATCTCCGCAAGCTGGACGTGCTCGCCTCGGTCCAGGTCGTGCCGACGATGGCGGAGATCTACGGCAAGCGGATCATCGTCGTGGGCGGCGGAGCCCAGGTCGGCCAGGTCGCGCTCGGTGCGATCTCGGAAGCCGATCGGCACAACATCCGTGGCGAGAAGATCAGCATCGATACCATTCCGATCGTCGGCGAGCAGACCCTCGCAGCGGCGGTGCGCGCCGTCGCGCGGCTGCCTCGGGCCGTGGCCCTGGTGCTCGCGGGCGCGCTCATGGGCGGCGAGATCACCGATGCGGTCCAGGAGGTCCGCCGGCGGGGCATCCTCGTCATCAGCCTGAATATGGCCGGCTCGGTGCCGAAAGCGGCCGACCTCATCGTCAGCGACCCGGTCCAGGCCGGGGTCATGGCCGTCATGGCCGTGGCCCGGACGGCCAGCTCTCGACATCGCCCGCCAGCGCGGCCGCACGTACTAGCGCCCCCGGGACTTCGCCTGGACT
>DATCQC010000200.1:0-2268 GCA_036569685.1 Candidatus Limnocylindria bacterium
GTGCGGACCGACGACGATGTGATCGCGTAGGCCTCCGCGCCCGCCCGCGAGCCGTTCTCGACGGCGATCTGGAGGGCGTAGGCCCGCGCCAGGTCGGCACCGCCGACCACACCAAAGACGAGCAACGGTAGGCACAGGGCAAGCTCGACGATCGATTGACCATCGGCAGCCTTGGCGAACCTTCCCCACGCTGAAAACACCCTGTTCATCGGCTCTTGAATAACGCGAAGTCTAGGGAGGCCGACCTGTTCCGCGACTAGGAGGTTGGTACCGGTCCGGGGCCGTACCCGTCAGATGCGGGAGCGGTCCTAGGCCCTTTTGCGGAGGCGGGCGCCGAACGTTCACCGACCGTAGAATGACGAGATGAAGCAGCCCTCCGGCACCCTCGAGCAGCGCGCGGCCCGGGTCCTCTCGCCTGTCCTCGGCCATTACACGTGGCTCGAGGTGGACCACGGCGAGGGCAGCTGGCTCTTCACTCGCGACGGCAAGCGTGTCCTCGACCTCACCTCGGGGATCGCGGTCACACCAGTCGGCCACGCGCATCCAAAGGTGGTTGCAGCGATCCAGGCGCAGGCCGCGAAGCTCTCCCATATCTGCGCGGGCGTCGCGGCGTACGAGCCGAACATCGCCCTCGCGGAGGCGCTCACTGCGATCACGCCGCGCGGCCTCGACATGGTGTTCTTCGGGAACTCCGGGGCCGAGGCGATCGAGGCGTCGATCAAGCTCTCGCGCCAGGTCACCGGCCGCGAAGCGATCATCGTCTTCCGCGGCGGGTTCCATGGTCGCTCGACCGGCGCGGCCTCGGTCACGACCTCGAAGTCCCTGTATCGCAAGGGCTACGGTGCCCTCCTACCGGAGGTGCACGTCGCGCCATATCCGTATCCGCTCGACTGCCCGATCACGCCCGCGCACGACGCCGAGCTGTGCGGCCAGCATTCGCTCGCGATCATCGAGCAGATGCTCGAGCACGACGTTCCGGCCGAGCATGTGGCGGCCATCCTCATCGAGCCGGTCCTGGGCGAGGGCGGCTACATCGCCGCGCCCACGTCGTTCCTGCAGGGCCTGCGCGAGCTCGCGACGCGCATCGGCGCGCTCCTCGTGTTCGACGAGGTACAGAGCGGGTTCGGCCGCACGGGCGCGTGGTTCGCCGCGCAGCGCTTCGGTGTCACACCCGATGTGATGACGCTCGCGAAGGCCTTGGGCGGCGGCCTGCCGCTCGGCGCGGTGGTCGCGCCGCGCGCGATCCACGAGCGCTGGAAGACGTCGACCCACGGCTCCACGTTCGGCGGCAATCCGGTGTCCTGTGCCTCGGGCCTCGCGACCCTCAACGTGTTGAAGGACGAAAAGCTCGTCGAGCGCGCGGATCTCGTGGGCAAGATCATCGTCGAGGAGCTCGCGCCGCTGAAGCGCGACCCGCGCGTGCGCGAGATCCGGACGTTCGGTGCGATGGCCGCGATCGAGTTCGCGGACAAGACCGCCTCGAAGGCCGCGATCCATGGCGCCCTCGAGCGGAACGTCCTGCTCATCACCGCCGGCTCGCACGATCAGGTCGTGCGGTTCATCCCGCCGCTGAACATCGCAGAGGACGACCTGCGTGGCGGCGTCCGGGCGTTCGTCCAGGCCGCCCAGACCGAGGCCGTCGGAGCGCCCGCCTAGCCCCGACCCCAGCCGTCGCCCATTTCACGGGTTCTTCTCCGCCATTCCATGGCGCTTGGCGGCCGTCGTGAAATCGTGTCCTTTCCGCTCTTGACAGGGCACCTCCACCGGAGCATCGTTCGCCCTCTGCGCCACTAGATGTTGTGCCTGGCGAAGGCACCGGGACGATATCTAGTGGTCGCGGCCGCTTGAGGAGGAGAACAGGACATGTCGCTCGCTTCCGCGCATGCCACCACGGACCGGGATCTCCTCCTTCTATTGCCGAACCGGCGCGGCACCGTTCCCAGCTCTACTCCAACAACTCACTAGGAGCCCAGAAAATGGCCATCGCCGAACTACCGCCGCAGTCCGCCCAGCACGACCGCGAGTCCTCGGGGCTCCGTTTCGAGCGTTACTTCACCCGTGACGGGCAGCACCCCTATGACGCCATCGAGTGGGAGCTCCGCGACGCGGTGATCCCCGGCGAGAGCGGGAACGTCTTCGAGCAGAAGGGCGTCGAGGTCCCGGCGTTCTGGTCGATGACCGCCACGAACGTCGTGGCCTCCAAGTACTTCCGCGGCACGCTCGGCACGCCGGCGCGCGAGACGAGCGTGCGCCAGATGGTCTACCGGT
>DATCQC010000201.1:0-7060 GCA_036569685.1 Candidatus Limnocylindria bacterium
GGTATCGCCTGATAGTCCGTCTGTAGCCTGTGGAGCTACTCGCACAAGCAGTTCAAGGAGATGCAGACCCTCATGAAGCAGTTCGGGGCAATGGCCAAGCGCGGGAAGCTGCCTCGGATCCCGGGAATGCCGATGTAACTCCCTGGCGCTGGGACGGACCCGGTCCTACGCTCCGCGCGTGCCGGAAGAGCGAAAGCTCGTGACCGTCCTGTTCGCTGACATCGTCGGGTCGACCGAGATGGGCCTGAGCCATGACCCCGAGGTCGTCCGCGCATCGCTCGGCCAGGCGTTCGAGTCGGCGAGCGAGATCCTGCGCGCCCACGGCGGCACGGTCGAGAAGTTCATCGGCGACGCGATCATGGCGGTCTTCGGCGTCCCCGCCGCGCACGATGACGATCCGGACCGCGCCGTGCGTGCTGCCTTCGCGCTCCGCGACAAGATCACGAGCGCCGACGACATCGACGGGCCGCCGCTCCGGGTCCGGATCGGCGTCAACACCGGTGAGGCCGTCGCGGGATCCGGCGAGACGACGCAGTTCCTCGTGACCGGTCCGGCCGTGAATGCGGCCGCGCGACTCCAGCAGGCGGCGGCGCCCGGCGAGATCGTCGTCGGCGAGCTCACCCACCGGCTCACGGCTGCGGGTGTCGACTACGGGATGGCGCGAGAGATCGAGGCGAAGGGCATCGGACGTCTGGCCGCGTGGCCCGCCGAGCGCGTCGTCGGCGACGTGCCCGAACAGCACCGCGGGCTGCCCGGGCTGCGGGCCCCGCTCATCGGCCGCGACCACGAGCTGCGCACGCTGGAACAGGCGTACGAGGGCGTGGAGAAAGATGGCCGGCCGCACCTCCTGACGGTGTACGGCCCGGCTGGTTCGGGGAAGTCCCGACTGACGACTGAGTTCTTCGCCGCGATCGGCGACGCTCGCGTTCGCGCTGGCCGTTGCCTGCCATACGGAGAGGGCATCACCTACTACGCGATCCAGCTCATCGTCCGGGCCGACGCCGGGATCGGGATCGCCGATCCGCGCGACGTCGCGATCGAGAAGATCCGTCGCGCGGCGCGAGAGGCCTTCGGCGATGAGGTCGAAGATGCGGACGCCGTCGCGAAGCGGGTGAGCGTACTCGCCGGGATCGAACGGGCCGACGACGCCCTCCCCGAGGTCCGACCGGACCAGCTGCGCGAAGAGCTCGCCTTCGGCCTGCGACGCTACCTCGAGCGTCGCGCCGCATCGTCGCCGCTCGTCCTGATCTTCGAGGACGTGCATTGGGCCGAGCCCGGCCTGCTCGACCTGATCGAGGATCTTGCCGAATGGTCGCGCGCGCCCCTCCTCCTGCTGTGCCTCGCACGCCCCGATTTCCGCGAGGTGCGCCCGGCGTGGGGGAGCGCCGCGGCGAACGCGACCGCGCTGACGCTCGCGCCGCTGAGCTCCGACGACACGCGCCGGCTCATCGCGGCGTTGCTGGCCATCGATGACCTGCCTGAGCAGGTCCGTAGTGACGTCGTCACGCGTGCCGAGGGCAACCCGCTGTATGTCGAGGAGTTCTTGCGGATGCTCATGGAGAGCGGCCGTGTCGAGAAGCGCCAGGGGCGCTGGATCGCCAATGCGTCCATCGCGACCGTCGAGGTGCCGCCCACGCTGCAGGGTCTGATCGCCGCCCGTCTCGATCGAGTCGCACCCGAGGTGAAGGCACTGCTCCAGCGGGCATCCCTCGCGGGCCGTCTGTTTTCGACCGATGCCCTCGCCGCGCTGGGAGATGGCGCCGCCCCCGACGCCGGTCTCCTTCGCGATGCGATCCGGCGCGACCTTCTCGTCGAAGCGGACGAGAGTGCGCTCGGCTCGGGCCGGGTCTTCCGCTTCAAGCACGTCCTCATCCGCGATGTCGCGTACGCGACCGTTCCGAAAGCAGAGCGGTCGCGGCTTCATGACCGCTACGGTCGGTGGCTCGAGACGAGCCTCGGCGACCGGCGCCACGAGATCGCCGACATCGTCGCTTTCCATGCTGAGCAGGCCTTCGTACTGGCGCACGAGCTTCGTCCGTCGGGTGCCGCCGATCTGGGCCGCCGCGCGCTCGACCTCCTGCTCGAGGCCGCAGGGAGCGCATACGAACGCGAGGACACGTATGCCGCGTTGAATTTGTACGAGCGCGGACGCGTGGTGGCCGATCTGAGCGGCGCGACGCCGATCGAGAGCGCCGTGATCGCCGGACGCATCGTGCTCGTCCGCGACGCGCTCGCTACGGCCCGTCCTGCGGTCGACGATGTGGATGCGGCCATCGAGCTCGCACGGGCCGCAGCTCCGAACAAGGTCCTCCCCGAGTTGCTGGCCCTCCGCGCGAAGCGGCTCGTCGACGAATCCGGAGCTGCGGCGGTCAGGCCGATCCTCCTCCAAGCGCTCGATGCAGCACGCCAGACGGGCGACGCCGATCTCATCACGAAGGCCATCTTCGAAATTGGCTTCAACCACTACTACGCGGGCGAGATCGCCGACATGCGCCGTCTCCTCGCGGAGGCGCACGAGCACGTCAAGCGGACCGGTTCGAAGCGAGCGGGTCTGATCTTGTTCTGGCTCGGCCGGACCGCCGTGTACCAGGGCGACCTCACCGGCGCATCGGGCTTGGTCGACGAGTCGATCGCCGCGCTCCCGTACAAGTCGAAGTGGTTCCGCGCGATCGAGCACTCGGCCCGCGCCGGCCGAGCGCTCCAGCAGGGCGACCCGGCCACGTGTCTCAGCGAGGCGCGCACCGCCCAGGCGCTGTTCCGCGAGGTCGGCCAGCCAAGCTTCATCGCGTCGTCGGGCTGGGCGATGGGCGAAGCGATGCTCGATCTGGGGGACGACGCCGGCGCGCGCGATGTCCTGGTCGAAGCTTTAGATCTGTTCACGCGGCGTGGCCAGCGCGGCCAGATCCCGGAGGTGGAGGCGCGGCTCGCCCGGGCGCTCGTGCGGCTCGGCGACCTCGCCGGGGCGCGAACGCACGCCGAGGCCGCCACCGCGACCGCAATGGAGAGCGATCTCGAGTCCCGCTTCATATCGGCGATCGCGCTCGCCGAGGTCCGCGAGGCCGAGGGGGATCTGGCCGAGGCGGACCGGTTGCTCCGTGGAGCGATCGCATTCATGGAGCCGAGTGGTATCGGCAACGCCTTGGCCGAGACCCGCGAGCAATACGCTCGGTTCCTGATGCGGCACGGTCAGGTGGAGGAAGCGCGCACGCAGCTCGACACCGTCCGGGCGTTCTGGAGCGACCCGCTGGCGGTCCGCCATCGCGAGCGGATCGACGCGCTGCTCAGGGCAACGCAGGCTCGGACGATGCCGATCTAGGGCCGCGTCCCGTATACTTCTGTTCTTCCCGCGCACATCTTTCACGAAGGGACGTCTGACTTTGGCTGTACATATCCGCCTGCGGCGCACTGGCAAGACGAAGGCCCCGACGTACCGCGTCGTCGTGGCCGACTCGCGTTCGCCGCGCGACGGCAAGTTCATCGAGATCCTCGGGCACTACAACCCGCGCACCGAAGAGGGCGCGCTCGTCCTCCACACGGACCGCGTGCGCCACTGGATCAAGAACGGCGCGAAGCCGACCTCGACCGCCCGCGCGCTCCTCGTCCGCAGCGGCATCCCGGACGCCGAAGTCCCGCCCGTCGCGCGGTGAGCAAGGAATCCGAGCTCCTCGAGCACGTCGCGAAAGCCCTGGTGGACGATCCCTCGGGCGTCGTGGTGAAGGAAGAAGCAGGACGGCGATTTCCTCAAGCTGCATCTGCAGGTCGCGGAAGCCGACGTCGGGAAGGTCATCGGGCGGGGCGGTCGCATCGCGAAGGCCATCCGCGCCCTGCTCAAGGTGATGGCCACACGTGACGGGACCAAGGTCAACCTCGAGATCGATTAGCGAGCCCGATGGCCTCGTCGTCGGCGTCATCAAGACGCCGCACGGCGTCCGAGGCGAGGTCCGCGTCGATCCCCGCAGCGACGTCCCCGACCGGTTCCGGGTGGGCGCCTCCTTTCAGTGCGACGGCCTCGGTCCGCTCACGATCCGGTCCATCCGCGGCACGCCGCGGGAACCGATCGTCGGATTCGAGGGGTACGGCTCGCGGCCCGAGGCCGAACCGCTGCGCGGGCGCTTCCTCCGCGTCGCCGTCGAGGACGCGAGACAGGCGACGAAGGGCAGTTACCTCTGGGCAGACCTCGTCGGCCTTCGCGCCGAGACGCCGGCGGGCGAGCCGATCGGTGACGTGCGCGACATCATCCGCGCGGGCGAGACCGACGTGCTCGTGGTGAGCCGCGCGCAGGGCGGCGAGCTGCTCGTGCCGGCGATCGCTTCGGTCGTGCGCGAGGTCGACGTCGCGGGCGGGCGGGTCGTCGTCGTACCGCAGGAGGAGCTCTGATGCGGATCGACGTGCTGACGCTCTTTCCCAAGATGTTCGAGAGCCCGTTCGCGGAAAGCATCGTCGCCCGCGCACGCGCGGCGGGGGAGCTCGAGCTCGCGTTCCATGACCTGCGCGGCTGGGCCGGTGACCGGCACCATACCGTCGACGACGTGCCGTACGGCGGTGGCGCGGGGATGGTGTTCACGCCCGAGCCGCTCGCACCCGCGATCCGCGAGGTCAAGGGCCGCGACGGCCACGTCGTGCTCCTCTCGGCGCAGGGCCGACTATTCGACGAGGCGACCGCGCGCCGGCTGGCGGCGATCGACCATCTCGTCCTGGTCGCGGGCCACTACGAGGGCGTGGACGAGCGGATCATCGAGAGCGACGTCGACGAGGAGCTCTCCATTGGCGACTACGTCGTCACCGGCGGCGAGCTTCCGGCGATGGTCGTCATCGACGCCGTCGCGCGCCTGTTGCCCGGGGTCATCGACGCCGCGTCGCTGCACGAGGAGTCGCACACGAGCGGGCTCCTCGAAGGGCCGCAGTACACCCGGCCGCCCGAGTACGAGGGTCGCAAGGTCCCGGCCGTGCTCGTGTCCGGCGACCACGCGTCCATCGCGAAGTGGCGCCGGGCCGAGGCGATCCGACGCACCGCGGAGCGCCGGCCCGACCTCCTCGAGCACGCCGACCTCACGCCCGCGGAGCGAGCGCGGCTCCCGCGGCCCGCAGCAAAGGCGCCGGTGGCGGACGCGGATCTCATCGCCGCATATCGCTCGGGTGTCGGCTCGTATCGCATCTCGGCCCGCTTCGGCATCTCACCGGCGACCGTGCGCGCGCGCCTGCGCGCCGCCGGTGTGCGCCTGCGCGCGGCCCGCAGCGCGCAGCGCGGCCCGACGGCCGCCGAGGTCGTGCGCATGCGCGCGACGGGACTCACGGTGCGGGAGCTCGCGCGGCACTACGGCGTATCCCACGTGACCATCCTCGACCGGCTGAAGAAGGCCGGTCGATGAGCTATCATTCGATGACCCCGTGAGCACGACCGTTATGCCGATGAATGACGTCTTGAAGACGCTTGCCTCCGAACAGCTCAAGGCCGATCTCCCAGAGGTCCGGCCCGGAGACACCGTCCGTCTGTCCGTGCGCGTCGTCGAAGGCAACAAGGAGCGGCTGCAGGCGTACGAGGGCACCGTCATCCGCGTCCGCGGCGGCGGGCTGAACGCGCAAATCACCGTTCGGCGGATCGCCAGCGGTGTCGGCGTCGAGCGTACGTTCCTGGTCCATTCGCCCCGGCTCGAGAAGATCGAGGTGGTCCGCCACGGCCACGCCCGCCGGGCGACCCTCTATTTCCTCCGCGAGCGTGTCGGCAAGGCCGCCACGCTGCGCGAGAAACGGCGCTGATCCCGCGGTAATCACCCCGCACCCGCGGGGCTCGCGATCCCTCCCTGAGCCGCTCGCCGCACCGCTTGCGCCGCCCGCTAACTTGCTCCTCATGAGCGCACAGCCCGAAGCCGTCCGCGAGCTCGCGGACTATGCGGCGCGGATCCGCCGGCAGAACGAGCGGCTCGCGTTCGTCGTTGCCGCGCTCCTTATCGTGACGGCGGCCCTACCGGTGACCGCGGACGAAGACCGGGTCGGCGTGCTGCTCGGCGGCGCGATGGTCTTCGTCCTCTCGGTCGTCTGGTTCCGCCTCGTCCCATCGCACGCGTTCGGCGACAAGCGGACCGTCGTCTTTGGCGTACTCGCCCAGCCGTGCCTCCTCGTGACGCTCGCGCTCACCGGAGGCCTCGCCTCGGAATACTTCCCGTTCGCGATGCTCCTCATCATCACGACCGTCTTCACACCGCGGGTCCAGCACACGGTGGTCGTCGCCGCGGCGACGCTGGTCAGCCTCGCGCTGGTCGCGGCGATTACCCCGCCGCCGACCACCGCCGCGCTCGTCGCGGACATCGGCACGCGTCTCCTGGAGACCGTCGGATTCGCGGTCGTCGCGGCCATGATCGGGCGGACGCTCCGCTCATCCCGCGCCGCGATCGCGGCGCGGGCCGATGAGCTCGAGGACCTGCGGGGCCGCGCGGAGGCGCTGTCGTTCACGGACGCGTTGACCGGCCTGTACAACCGCCGGTTCGCCGACGAGGCCCTCGGGCGGCTCATCGCCGAGGCGCGCCGCGGCCGGACGTTCAGCCTCGCAGCCTTCGACCTTGACGGTTTCAAGCGGCTCAACGACACCCTCGGGCACGCGGCCGGCGACGACGTCCTGGTCGACTTCGCCCGGCTGCTCCGCGCCGGGCTTCGCGGCGCGGACATCCCGGTGCGCATGGGTGGCGACGAGTTCCTCATCCTGCTTCCTGGAACGGGGCTCGCGCAGGCGATCCTCGTCGTCGAGCGGCTCCGCGCCGCGGTGCGCGAACGGAGATGGGGCGCCCCTGCTGCGCTGGTCACCGTGAGCTGTGGGATCGCACAGTGGGCCGAGGGCCAGTCGGCGGAAGGTCTGCTCCAGTCGGCCGACCGGTCGCTCTACATCGCGAAACGAGCCCAGCGGGCGGCGGCCGAAGCCAGCCCGCGATAATCGATCACGTGCCGAGCCTCCGCTTCGAGAAGGCGCTCTGGGATCAAGGCCTCACCCGCGTCGTCGGCGTCGACGAGGTGGGCATGGCGACGCTTGCCGGTCCGGTCGTCGCCGCGGCGTGCCTCGTCACTCCCG
>DATCQC010000202.1:0-13749 GCA_036569685.1 Candidatus Limnocylindria bacterium
GAGCACGCTCGGGCGGCCGCGGTGGATCCACGACACGGTGATCCAGGTGAGGCCGGCCATCGCCGCGGCGGTGTTCGTCACGACGAACGCGCTCGTCGCGATGCCGCCCGACATGAGCGCGCTGCCGGCGTTGAAGCCGAACCAGCCGAACCAGAGCAGCGACGCGCCGAGGATGGTCATCGTCGCATCGTGCGGTTCACTCCGTCTTCAAGCGGCGGCCGATGAGGATCGCCGCGACGAGCGCGGACACGCCGCTCGAGATGTGCACGACCGTGCCGCCCGCGAAGTCGAGCGCGCCGAGGGTGTGCAGCCAGCCGCCGGTGCCCCAGACCCAGTGCGCGATCGGGTCGTAGACGAGCGTCGACCAGAGGAGCGCGAAGATGACGTACGCCTTGAAGCTCACCCGCTCGGCGAACGCGCCGGTGATGAGCGCGGGCGTGATGACCGCGAACATCATCTGGAAGGCCATGAACGCCTGGTGTGGAACGGTCGCCGCGTAGTCGGGATTCGGCGCGAATCCGACGCCGCGCAGCGCGACCCAGTCGAGCCCGCCGATGAGGCCGGCGCCCGTGTCCGGTGAGAAGGCGAGCGAGTAGCCCCAGAGGACCCACTGGACCGAGATGAGACAGAGGATGAAGAACGAATGCGTAAGGGTGGAGAGCACGTTCTTCTTCCCCACCAGACCGCCGTAGAAGAAGCCGAGCGCCGGGGTCATGAGCATCACGAGCGCCGCCGAGATGAGCAGCCAGGCCGTGTCGCCGGTGTCGATCTTCATGCGGCGACGCTATGCGGCGAACATGCCTCACGACAGTGGCCGGTCGGCTCGCGCAACGTCGCGGTTCGGTGCCCGCAACGCGGGGCTCTCGCTACTCCGTCGAAACGGTCTGGTCGACGACCTCGCCACCCGGCCGAACGGCGAGGAACACGGCCTGCAGGTCGTCGGCGAGCGCCCGCACCATCCGCGCGTCGTCGTCCTGACCCGAGCCAAGCAGCGCGCGGCGATAGCCGGCGAGCAGATCGCGGAGCGGAGGCAATTCGTCCTCGCGCGGAGCGCCGACGTGGACCTTCGCGCCCTTCGCGAGCCGCACGCGGATCCCGTCCTGATCGATGCCCCGCGCAGGATCGACCCGCACGAACACGACGCCGCCCGACATCCCCGAGCAGATCCACCGTCCCGGATCGCCGAGCACGACCGCCGTGCCGGCGGTCATGTACTCGAACGCGAAGCCGCCCAGGTCACCGCCGAACACGACCTCGGCTCCGGAAAGCCGGATGCACGCGCGCGCGTCGGCGGCGCCCTGCACGAAGAACCGGCCGCGCTGGGCGCCGTACGCGAAGCACTTCCCCACGCCGCCGTCGACGAACGTACCCGCGGCGTTCGGCGCCTTGAGGATCGTGACCGTGCCGCCGAGCGCGGTCTTGGCCGCGCCGTCCTGCGCGCCACCGCCGAGATCCAGATGCACGCCCTCGGTGAGGTATGCACCGAAGCCGTTGCCTGCGACGGAGCCGGTGCGGATCGGCGTCCGCTGGGGCGTCGGCGTCGCCCCGCCGATACGTGCCCGCGCCAGGGACCCGGAGCCGGCGGTGCCGAAGAAGCGATGCGCGCTGGAGAGCGGCTCGTCCGCGGCGGCCTCCAACGCCCCCGCGGCCACGAGCGCACCCGATCGGACCGGCTCGCCCGCCGGCTCGAGGAGCGCGGTGAGATCGAGCCGGTCGCGCGCGCGGACCTGCTCGAGGAGATCGGTGCGGCCGACGAGAGCGCGCACGCTGGTGAGGCCGAGCTCGCCCACGAGCCGCGCGAGCTCCGCCCGCATCGCGCCGAAGAACCGCTCGAGCTGCGCGACCGCACGGTCGAACTCCTGCGGCTCGAACCGCTTCATGCCACGGTCCGCGGCCTCCGCGGCGGTCTCGATCTGCGTCGCGATCCCGACGTGGCACGTGTCGAGCTGGCAGCCGCGGCAGATCGTGCAGCCGATCGCGACCATCGCGAGGGTGCCGAAGCCAACGCGGTCGGCGCCGAGGCAGAGCATCTTCACGACATCGAGCGCGCTCTTCATCCCGCCGTCACACCAGATCTCGACGCGATCGCGAAGGCCGCTCCGCACGAGCGCGCGATGCGCTTCGACGACGCCGATCTCGGCGGGCAAGCCCGCCCGGCGCAGCGCGTGCTGGCGCGCGGCGCCGGTGCCGCCGTCGTAGCCGGAGACGGTGACGATGTCGGCGCCGGACTTCGCGATGCCGGTGGCGATGATCCCGATATCCGGCACCGCGGGCACCTTCACCGAGACCTTCGCATCGGGGTTCACGGTCTTGAGCTCGCGGACCACCTGCGCGAGGTCCTCGATCGAATAGATGTCGTGGTTGTTCGACGGCGAGATCAGGTCGACACCCGGCTTGGCATTGCGCGCGAGCGCGACCTTCAGCGAGACCTTGCGGCCCGGAAGATGGCCGCCCTCGCCGGGCTTCGCGCCCTGGCCGATCTTGATCTCGAGATATCGCGACGAGTTCGCGAGGAGCGCGGAGACGCCGAACCGGCCGGACGCGATCTGCTGGCCGCGCCACTTCGGGTATCTGCCGAGGAGGTCCGGCAGCTCGCCGCCCTCACCGTTGATGCAGAGGATGTCGAGCCGCTTCGCGGCCTCGGCGTACGCGCGGTACGCGGTCTCGCCCTGCGAGCCGAACGACATCGACGAGATGTAGAACGGCGCGCTGTGCTCGCCGGCGGTCGTCGATGCTTCGTCGGCCGGCGGGCCCGCGGGCCGTACGTCGAGCGCGTGCCGCAGCGACACCGGGTGCTCCGCCTCGATGGACGCGAGCTTCTCCGCGTACACGGCGTACGCGGTCTCGCCCATCGCGACGCCGAGCGCGGCCTTCCAGAGGCGCGGGTAGATCCGGAACGCGGGCTCGAGCCGCGCCGGCGTGCGCTCGCGAAGCATCGTCGCGCGTTCGAAACCGTCGCGCGCGATCGCGTCCCAACCCGTGCCCGCGGACGCGCTGGCCCCGAACGTCCGCACGCCGAGGAACTCGGCGACCTCGGGTACCAGGCCGATCGCGGAGAACGCGCGGCCGTAACCGCGGACCTCGTGCATGCCAAGGGTGGAGCAGACCTTCTCGATGCCCTTTCGCAGCGCCTCGACGAGGTTCGGCAGCGCGTCCGGGTCGCCGGTCCCGAGCGCGTGCTCGAACAGCAGATACGGGTTCACCGCGTCGGCGCCCAGACCGAGCGCGACGACGACGTCGTGGAGGTTCCGGAGGCTGCCCGCGGAGAGGAGCAGCGCGCACTCGCGCCGGAGCGAGCCGTTGGCGACCGGGACGGCGCCCAGCGCGCGATGCGCGGCGGCGATCACGAGGAGCGGGTCGATCCACGCGCGGCCCTCGGCACGCACGGAGCGATCGCGTACGAGCACGACGCGCGTCCCGGTGCGCACGGCGCGGGTCGCGGCGGCCGCGAGCCGGCTCAGCGCGTCGCGCGGATCCTCGGCCCAGTCGCGGTCCGCCTCGAGGACGACCGCCGCGCGGCGGCCTTGCGCCGAGAGCTCGGCGACGAGATCGTCGACGAGCCAGGTGCCCGCGGCGCGCGCGATCGGGCGCAGGTCGTCGAGCGCGATCGCGCTCTCTGGCGCGTGGCCGCCGAGCAGGAGCGGGACGCGGAGCTCGATCCAGGAGCGCGCGCGGCCGGTGCCATCGATGGAGGGCCGAGGCCCGACGACGACGCGGGTGGAGAAGTGCTCGATCTCGCGCTCGCGGTCGATCGCCGGATTGGTGACCACGGCGACCGTTTCCTGCAGGTAGTCCGCGAGGTTCGCGCGCTTCACCGCGAGCGCCGCGAGCGGGCCGTCGTACCCGAGCGAGCCGATGAGCTCGTTCCCCGTCTCCTCCATGAACGCGGCCTGCTTCACGTCCTCGGGCTCGTAGCCGAACGCGGCAAGCTGCTGCTCGCGACGGACCGCGAGGTCCTCGACCTCGTCGGGCATGACGCTGAGCTCTACGCGACGGCCCGGCCGCGTCGCGCTGTCCTCGGGGGCGACCGCCGGTCCACCGGTCTCGAGTCGCCGGCGATCGTCGGCCGGCGCGCAGCCGCGCTTCGCGCGCAGCGCGACGAAGCGCGCGCGAAGGATCCGCTCGTCGAGGTACCGCCAGCCACGCGCCGTCCGCTCAAGTGCGGCGTGCTCGCCCGGTCCGAGCGGCCGGGGGTCGGTGCTGTAGCGCTCCAGCGGGATGAACCCGCGCTCGCTCGCGAAGACGTGGGCCTCGTCGGTCTCGACGTGCCACAACGGACGGAGGCCCATGGCGTCGACGCCGACGAGGCACAGGTCCCCCATCCGTGCGAGGAACGCGGCCGGCCCCTGCGCGAACGGACCGAATGCCGCGCGCGCTCTCGTGTACGCGTCCTGGGCCTGCGGATCCATCCGCCGGACCTCGCTCACGATCGGCGGGAACAGCAGCTCCAGTGCCTCGATCGGGTCGAGGCCACGTCCGAGCACGAGGCCGCGCAGCGTCGCGTCGACGTCCTGCGAATCGCTGCCATCACGCGAGAGCGCGACGTCGAGCGAGTCCACCTCGTCGCGCAGGCGCGAGATCGTGTTGATCTCGCCGTTGTGCGCGAACGCGGCGAACGGCTGGACGCGCTCGAAGCTCGTCGTCGTGTTGGTCGCGTAGCGGTTGTGCCCGAACGCCATTGACGTGCGGAACCGCGGATCGGCGAGGTCGGTGAAGTACGCGGCGAGCTGCTGCGGATGCCCACGGAGCTTGTACACGACCGTGCTGCGCGACAGGCTGACGACCGTCGCGGGCGTCGCGTGCTCGATCTCGATGCCGACGCGATACAGACGCCGGCCCGCGCGCCGCGCGGGGCCGACGACCTGCAACGCGAGCTGCCAGAACCGCGGCTCACCAGCCTTCGCCCGGGGACCGAGCGCCGCGTTCCGGGTCGTGCCATGCCGTTCGAGCAGGATCCGGATGCGATGTCGCGCGAGGATCCGCCGGACCTCGGCTTGGACGAGCTCGTCGTCGCCTGCTGGCACGAAGAGATGCGCGACCGCGAACCGCCGGTCGAGCACCTGCGAGGGATCGAGCCGCGCGCCGGCGAGCGCATCGGCCCAAAGCTCGCGCGGGATGTCGCAGAGGATGCCGGAGCCGTCGCCCTCACCGTCGATGGAGCCACTGCGGTGCGCGAGGCATTCGAGCCCACGAATCGTCTCCGCGAGGACCTCGCGGGTCGGCTCGCCGTCCTTGCGGGCGATCGCCACCAGCGCACAAGCGTCCCGCTCGTCCATGGAGGGACGCTAAGCAGCGGATCGGTGACGGGTCAGGTCCACGACGGTTGTCCTTCGGTGCTCACCGCCGTCACACTTCGCGTGGTGAAATCGCGCGTGGCCTGGACCTGCGCGGTCGTCAACGGCGCAGCGGCGCTCGCGCTCGCGACGGTCCTCGCACCGGGTGTCTCGCTCGCACCGACGCCGGCCGGTGCGGCGTACATCGCCGATCACCTCGTGGCCTGGCGGACCGGGTGGGCGCTCTGGGCCGCGGCCGCGCTCGCCCTGCTCGCGTTCTTTTGGTGGTGGGGATCGCGGCTCGGCTGGCCCGCGCTCGCGCGGCTCGCGGTCGCGCTGGCCGCGGTCGGCGTCGTCGCTGACCTCGGCGCCGAGACGATGTTGGTCGCCTGGTCACCGGGGCAGCCGTTCAATGTCGGTGGACCGCTTCGGCTCAGCGGCGTCGTCGCGAACGGCCTGTACAGCGTCGCCGGCGCGATCCTCACGCTGCGCACGACCGGCCTGCCGCGATGGCTCGCGCAATGGTCGTGGGCGGTCTGGGCGCTCGGCTTCGCGCTCGCTATCGCCGCGATCGCCGGAAGCGACGAGGCAAGCCGGCTGTTCACCGCGGCGCTCTTCGCGCTGTTCATTCCCTGGCTCGTCGTCTTCGGCCGGCAACTCGGGTGAGGCGCGTCCTGGTCCTCGGCGCGCGCGGGTTCTTCGGCCGGCACGCCGTCGCGCTCCTCCGAGCGGACGGCGTCGCGGCCCTCCCGGTCGGTCACGATCAGGCCGACGTCGAAGACCGGGCGTCGCTCCGATCGCTCGTCCATGCGAACGACGTGCTCCTCGATACGGTCGGCCCGTTCCAGAAGCGCACGCATGCGCTCCTCGACGTCGCGCTCGAACGGCAGGCCGACCTCGTGGACCTCTCCGACAGCGCGGGGTACGCGCGGTCGATCGAGGAGCGGAGCGCAGACATCGCGGCGCGAGGCGTCGCGGTCCTCACCGGGTGCAGCGCCGTCTCGGCGGTCGTCGCGACGCTCGTGCGGGCAAGCGACGTCGGCGACCCGGCGCGCGTCGACGCGTGGCTCGCGCCGGCGTCGCGTGACACCGCGAACGTCGCGACCGCGCGATCGTTCCTCGCATCCATCCGGCCGTCGGCGATGCGAGCGTGCGAGTTCGCGTCGGTGCGCGGGATGCTGGTCGAAAGCGGGCTCTCCGTTCAGCTGCCCGCGGTCTGGCCGGGCATCGAAGAGGCCGCGTTCTGGGTCGATCCGCATACCCGCGGGGCCCTGCCGCTGCTCGCCCTCGCCGCGCGCTCGGCCGTCGCGCGGCGGGCCCTCGACGCGCTCGTGCCGCTCGGCGTGCGGATCGCCCGGCTCGCCGGCACCCGCGAGGGGATCTTCGCGGTGCGGGTCGAGGGATCGCATGGGATCGCGCGATGGGTCCTGCGTGCGCCGCGCGGAAGCTTCCTGCTGGCCCTCGGTCCGGCGACGATCGCCGTGCGGCGCCTCGCCTCGGGCGATCGCGAGCTTCGCGGACTGGTGCCCGCGGATCAACAGATCACGAAGGACGGCCTATTCGCGTATCTCGAGCGCCACGGGATCGCGGTGACGCGCGATCAGCCGAGCTTGTAGCCCACGCCCCTCACGTTCGCGGGGATCGGTGCGCCGGCGGCCTCGAGCTTCGAGCGGAGCCGGGCGAGATGGGCCTTCAGCCACTCGGGATCGGGATCGCGCTCCTCCGGCCAGCCGGCGCGAAGCAGGGCCTTGCGATCGACGAGCTCGCCGGGCCGCGCCGCGAGGGCGGCGAGGAGCCGGAACTCCGTCGGTGTGAGCGGCAGCTCCAGGGCGCCCATGCGCGCGGTGTGCGCGCGACCGTCGATGATCAACCCGCCGATGGAACTCGCGGTCACCGGCCCGGCGTTCGGTGGGGCGCGCCGGAGGAGCGCGCGCACGCGCGCGAGGAGCTCCTTGCGCCCAAATGGCTTCTCGAGGTAGTCGTCGGCACCGAGGTCGAGCAGCTTGACCCGCTCGTCCTCGCCCTTCTCGCCGGTGAGCATGAGGATCGGTGTCGATCCGACCGCGCGGATGCGCCTGCAGATCTCATCACCGCTCATCTTGGGCAGCCGCCGGTCGAGGATGACCAGGTCCGGAAGGTCCTCCGCGTGACGGCGGAGCGCCGTCTCGCCGTCGTACGCGGTGAGGAGGTCGTAGCCCTCCGCGCCGAGCAGTGAGGCGACCATCCCGACGAGCGCGCGATCGTCGTCGACGATGAGGACGCTCGTCACCGGTCGTCGCCCCGCGCGAGCGGCACGCTGAACGCGAACACGCTGCCCGGCGCGCCGTCGGGCGGGTCCTCGAACCACAGCGCGCCGCCCTGGGCCTCGGCCACCCGGCGGCAGGAGAACAACCCGATGCCCGCACCGGAGATCTCGTCCGATCCGAGCCGGACGAACGGCTCGAAGATCCGGCGGCGATCCTCCGCTGGAACCCCGGGACCTTCGTCGGCGACGCGCACGATCGCGCGATCCTTCTCCTTGGCCACCGAGACGGTGATCCCGGTGCCCGCGGGCGCGTACTTCGTCGCGTTGTGCACGAGCCCGGCGACGACCTCGGCGGTCCGGCGCTTGTCCCCGCGGGCCCAGAGTGGCGCCCCGGCGCGCGGACCGCGCAGCGTGTGCTTGCGGGCCATCGGCGCCATCTCGCGCACCGCGGACACGATGCCCGTGCGCAGATCGAACCGCGCGCGGCGCACATTGATGTCCGGCCGATCGTCCTTCACCGACGCGAGGATCCGGTCCACGAGCTGATCGAGCCGCTCGACCTGCGCCATCGCCTCGGCGAGCGGCAGGCCATCGCCGTTCTTGCTCTTGCGGGTCTGTTCGGCGAAAAGATCGAGATAGCCGCGGACGACCGACAGCGGCGTGCGCAGGTCGTGCGTCACCACGGCCACGAAGTCCGAGCGCGCGCGGTCGAGCTCGCGCAGCCGTTCGGACGTCCGGCGCTCGAGCGCGTAGAGCGATGCCTTGTCGATCGCAAGCGCAGCCTGGTTCGCGAGCGCGCCCACGAACGCGACCTCGGTCTCGGCGAACTCGGCTTGCCCGGGCACATGCAGGGCGACCGCGCCGACCAGCCGGTCACCGGCGATGAGCGGAAGGGCGAGGCTGTCGGCGGCCGCGACCGGACGGGTCTCGGCGAGCGCGGTGCGCGCGGCCGCGAGCGCGGACCGCGGCAGCGATCCCGATCGCGCGCGCAGGACCGGCTCGCCGGTCTCGTCGCGCAGCAGGATGCCGCCCGATGCACCGGGGTACACGCGGACGAGCCGGTCGACGACGAGACCGAGCACCTCGTCGAGCTCGAGCGTCGAGGTGAGCACGTTCGACACCTCGAACAGCGCCGAGACCTCGCGCAGCTTGCGCTCGGCGTCGCGCTGCAGGCGGCTCTTCTCGATGATCCCGGCCACCTGGTTCGCGATCGTCTGCAGGAAGTCGATCTCACCGCGTTCGAATTCGCGGAGCTCGACGGTCTGGACGTTCATCACGCCGATGACCTCGTCGCGGATGACGAGCGGCACGCTCAACATGGACGTGAACCGGTCGACGTCGACCGACGGCACGACCTTCCAGCGCGGCTCGGCGTGGACGTCGCGGACCGTGAGCGGCACGCGCGCGTTCGCGACCCAGCCGGTGATGCCTTCGCCCAGCCGCAGGGTCGCCTTGCCGATCGCGCGCGGGTTGAGGCCGTTGCTCGCGACCAGGCGCAGGAGGCCGTCGCGCTTCTCGACCAGGTAGAGCGACGACACCTCGGCGCGCATCGCGTCGGTAGTACGGTCGATCACGATCCGCAGCATCTCGTCCCAGTCGCGGGTCGAGGAGGCGAGCTGCGCGATCTCCCTGAGGAACGACAGCTCAGAGAGCTTGCGTTGCGTATCGGTCTCGGATGCCGCCGTCATCAGGGAATTGTGAGGCATCGGCCCTACGCTTTCTCCGATGGGCGTGGTCCTTCGCACCCAGCGTCTCACGAAGCGATTCGATCGCCTCACCGCCGTGGAGGACCTCGACATCGAGGTCCGCGAGGGCGAGGTCTTCGGGTTCCTCGGTCCGAACGGCGCTGGCAAGACGACGACGCTGCGGCTGCTCTGCGCGCTCATCGCGCCGACGAGCGGGACCGCCGAGGTCGCCGGCTTTCGCCTCGGATCGCAGGACGAGCAGATCCGTGCGTCGGTCGGGATCCTCACCGAGCAGCCCGGTCTCTACGAGCGTCAGTCGGCGGAGGACAACCTCCTGTTCTTCGCCACGCTGTTCGGGCTCGGACCCGCGGTCGCGCGCGCGCAGACCGAGCGCTACCTGCGCCTGATGGGCCTGTGGGAGCGGCGTGCGGAAGCGGTCGCGACCTTCTCGCGCGGCATGAAGCAGAAGATGGCCATCGCGCGCGCGGCGATCCACGAGCCGCGCATCATCTTCCTGGACGAACCGACCACCGGCCTCGATCCCGACGCCGCGCGGACCGTCCGCGAGTTCATCTCGCAGATCCGCGGCGAAGGCCGGACCGTGTTCCTCTGCACGCACAACCTGGATGAGGCCGACCGGCTCTGCGACCGGATCGCGTTCTTCCGCCGAACGATCATCCGGATCGACACGCCGGCGCACCTCCGCGAGGAGCTGTACGGGCACGCGACCGAGTTCCGCATCCAGCCATCGCCCCGTCCGGAGCACCTCGTGCAGGTCCAGGCCGTCGACGGCGTGAAGGACGCGCATCTGGAGAACGGCTCGATCATCGTCTCGAGCGCCGACCCGCTGCGCGTGAATCCGCGGGTCGTCCGCGCGCTCGTCGGCGCGGGCGCCGAGGTCGCCTACGTGAGCGACCGGAAGGTCTCGCTCGAAGACGTGTACCTCAAGGTCGTGGAGGGCACGTGAGCACGCTCGCCACGACGGCGGACCGCGGGACGATCGTGCGCGCGGTATGCGTCCGCGAATGGCGCGAGGCGCTCGGAAACCGGCTCCTCGTCGGCATGACCGTCCTCCCCCCGATCGTGATCCTCATCGCGGGCATCGGCGCGGTCGCCGTCGCGGCGCTCGTGCCACCGAGCGAGAAGGACGTCGCGGCGCTCTACGCGGCATCGCCAGCGGTGATCGGGCTGGACCCGAAGGAGGCCGTGCAGGGGATCATCGCCACGTACTTCCTCATCCTGTTCATGCTCATCCCGACCGTCGTGCCGCTCACGATCGCGATCTACTCCGTCATCGGCGAGAAGGCCGCGCGCACGCTGGAGCCGCTCCTCGCGGCTCCGGTACGCGTCGGCGAGCTGCTGCTCGCGAAGAGCCTCGCGTCGGCGATCCCGGCCGTGATCGTGACCTGGATCGCCTACGCGATCTACCTCGGCTCGGTGAGCCTGCTCGGGAGCGCGGCCGCGGTGCGCGCCGTGACCGCGCCGCGCTGGATCCTCGCGATCGTGATCATGGTGCCGCTGCTCACGCTGCTATCGGTGAACCTCGGGATCCTCATTTCGACGCGCGTGAACGACGTGCGCGTCGCCCAGCAGATCGGCGGGCTGGTCGTGGTCCCGGTCGTCGGGATCGGGATCCTGCAGGTGACCGGGCGGGTCGTTCTGAACAACGAGTCGTTCCTCGGGACGGCGATGTTCCTATTCGTGTGCGACGCCCTGGTCTTCTTCCTCGCCCGGCTCGCGTTCCAGCGGGAGAACATCCTCAGCCGCTGGCGCTGATCACGGAGTCGGCGCGGGCGTGCGGCCGCGGGGCGTGTTGCTCGGCGACGGACGCGGGCTCGCGCCGCTCGGCCGCGGCACAGGCGTCGTGCGCGGAGCTGGCTGGACCGCGCTGTCGCGATCGTCCGGATAGGAGCGCGGACCGGCGATCTCCACGGTGAGGGTCTGCGTCTCGCTCACGGTCTTCCCTCCTTCGCGGAGCTCGATCGCGAGCTTGTACGTGCCACGCAGGGCCGGCGCGTTGAACACGGAGAAGAACGTCCCGTTCCCGACGGTCGCCGACGTGCCGAGCGGGGACGAGCCCGACGCGACGCTCTTGCTCGTGGCCGGGTCGATGGCGCGCCAGAACAGCGTGTACGTATGCGGATCGCTGCCGGCCCCCGGCAGGTTCGAGTACTGCACGATGAGGAGCGACGGCTCGCTCCGATGCACGAGCAGCGGCACGCGAGCGACCGAGCTCACCAGGTACGCGACGTGGACGTGGAACGTGAACGATCCGGTCGCCGCGCCTGCTGCGGCGAGCGCGATGCCGTTCACGTCGGCGAGCCCGACCGCGAACGTGTAGTCGCCGACCGCTGCCGGCGCGGTGAAGGCAAGGGTCACCGGCGTCGTCGCGGCGGGCGCGAGCGGCGGCAGTGGGATCGGCGCGGCCGACGATGCGACGACCTTCTGGCCGGGATCGCGGATCTGCCAGATGAGCCGGACGCTGCCCGGACCCGACGCCGTCCAGGTCTTCGTCCCGGTGTTCGTCACCTGGATGGGCAGGCTCTGCGGCGAACCTGAGTCGTACGTGGGCGCGGTCACCGGCAGGCGGTAGCGCGCGTTCGCGGGCGGCTCGAGGACCGCGGAGTACACGACCGCGCCGAGGCCGCCGAGGAACTGCACGGCCTCCTCCTCGGCCGTGTTCACGGTGAGGCCGACCACGACGCGCGCCCCGGACGGCGTGTAGATGATCCCGGCATCGTGCGTGGCGAATCCGAGGTTGCCGGTCTTGTGCGCAACGACCGTCCCCCCAGGGAGCTCGGCCGGAAGCCGGTCGTTGATCTGGTTCCGCTCGAGCCGCGCGAGCATCCGGTCGGACGCTGCGGCGGATACGAGCTTCCGCTGCGCGAGAAGCGTGAAGTACTGGCCGACGACCCGCGCGGTCACGGTGTTGTCGTCGTTGTCGTCGATCGCGATGTGGAAGTCCGCGAGGCCGAGCCGCTGGAGCGTCGCGTTGATGTTGTCCGGGCCGAGCGACCGCCAGAACTCGAGAGCGGTGCCGTTGTCGGACACGGTGATCATCGCCTCGAGCGCTTCGTCGACCGTCATCACCGTCCCGGCCACCTCGTACGAGCCGTCGTCAGTGATGTCCTCGGGCTGGATCTCGATCGTGTCGCTGTATTTCAGCGCACCCGACTCAACGAGGCTCTCGACGTGGACGAGGATGCCGAGCTTGTAGATGGAGGCCGCGATGAACGACACGTCCGCGTCGTGCGTGTACAGCGGCTGCGGCGCGGTCGGATCGACGATGTAGACGCCGGCGTCGCCGGGGAACGCCTTCACCAGCCCGTCGACCTGGATCGCGAGGTCCGCGGTCGAGGCCGCCGCCGGTGCGGCGAGCGTGCCGAAGAGCACGCATGCAGCCACGCCGACCGCGAATCCCCGCATCACTAGGGGGTAACGTCTTCCGGGGCCGGGTGTTTCACCCGCGCGATGCTGCCACGGCCTCCGTCGTCGCCGCAGTCCCCAGCCGTACCATCTCGCGGTACCCCGCCGGCGTCTCATCCTCGAAGCCGAGCAGATGGAGCGCTCCGTGCGCCGCGAGGAAGGCGATCTCGTGCACGAGCGGGTGCTTCCGCCGTTTCGCCTGCCGCGCCGCCTGGGCCGCGCTGATCACGATGTCCCCGAGGTCGAGCTCCCCGTCGGCGTCGCGGGCGAGCTTTCGTACCGCCCGCTCACCCTTCACGCGCCCGACGGTCTGGCCGAACGACAGCACGTCGGTCGTCCGGTCCTTGCGCCGGTAGCGCCGGTTCAGCTCGCGCATGTCCGGGTCACTGACGAATGCGACGGTTATCCGGGCGTCGGATGGAAGGGCGTATGGCTTCACGGCGCTGCGGATCGCGCGACGGACCGGTGCCAGGTCGCACGGCGGCTCGCCGCGGAACGAGAGTCTCAGGTGCCGGACGCGCTCGTCGGGGGCGGTGACGCCGTGGGCAGTCGGGCGATGCGGTCCTCGGGGTACGGGATCCGTTCGTGATATACACCCGCGAGAAGCTCGCGGAACGCCTCCTTCACGCGCTGCACGTCGCGGAGCGTGAGGTCGCAATCGTCGAGCTGGCCGTCGGCCACCTTCTCCGCGGCGATCCGTTCGACCATCTCGCCGATCGCCTCCGGGGTCTTGTCCTCGATCGAGCGGACCGCGGCCTCGGTGCCGTCGGCCAGCATGATGATGCCGGCCTCCTTGCTCCGCGGCTTCGGACCCGGATGCCTGAACGCGGCCTCGTCGATGACCGCGCCGCGCTGCTGCGCGAGCGTGTGGAAGTAGCGGATGAGGCTCGTCCCGTGGTGGCCCGGGATGATCTCGCGGATCTGCGGTGGCAACCGGTAGCGATCGGCGAGCGCGAGGCCGTCACGCACGTGCGCGGAGACGATGCTCGCGGACACCGCGGGATCGAGGTCGTCGTGCGGATTCGTGCCGGTCTGGTTTTCGATGAACGCGAGCGGGTTCCGCATCTTCCCGATGTCGTGGTAGTACGCCCCGACCCGCGCGACCAGCGGATCCGCACCG
>DATCQC010000203.1:0-3766 GCA_036569685.1 Candidatus Limnocylindria bacterium
TCTCCAGGACGTGCGATTCGTAGCCGTGCCCGGAGTCGGTAAATCCCGTCGACGCGAGGGCGGCGAGCAGGTCGGGCGGCGTGACCCCGTCGTAGACCTCGACGCACGCGCCCCGCCCGTACGTGGCGTAGTGGCGCACGATCCTGGCGATCCCGCCTGCATCGAGCGGGCCGAGGACCGCGGCACCGATCGCGCGGTTGAACAGCTGGTAGTCCCAGACCTCGCACCGCGAGCACGCCAATCCCACGACCTGTTCGACGGCCGTGCCGTATCGCTGGGCGAGCTCCGTGCCGGGCGAGAGGAACGCGCGCGCGACCGCGATCTGGTTCTCCAGCTCGAGGCGCATGAGCTCCGCGTCGGCGGTCATGCGAGCCGGCGGAGCGTTCGCCTGACGAGCTCGCGCGCGAGCGGCACCTTGTAGCCGTTGTCCTTCAATGGCTCGGCGTGCTCCATCGCCGCGTCAGCGGCGCCCTGGCAGGCCGCGTCGTCCAGCGCGCGCCCCTCAAGGAGCTTCTCGGCATCGCGCGCGCGCCACGGGACCGGCGCGACGCCGCCGAGCACGATGCGCGCGTCGCGGATGGTGCCGCCAATGATCTTGACGGAGGCGGCGACCGAGACCTGCGCGAAGCTCCAGGTCTTGCGTTCCATGGCTTTCTCGAAGGCTCCGCGCCGCGCGAGCGCGTTCTCCGGCACGCGCACCTCGACGATGAGCTCGTCCGGCGTGATCGCGTGCTCGCGGCGCACGCGGCCGTGCGGCGTGACGAACAGGTCGCTGAGCGGCATCGTCCGCGAGCCGCGCGACCCGGTCAGTGACACGCTCGCGTCGTACGCGATGAGGGCCGGCGCCAGATCCGACGGCGCGACCGCGACGCACTCCTCGGCGCCCACGATCGCGTGCAGCCGGTTGTCGCCGTCGACCGCGAAGCAACGGACGCCGCCCTTGAGCCAGCACGGATAGGCCTCGTCGCGGAAGTACCAGCACCGGTTCCGCTGCAGCAGGTTGCCGCCGACCGTGCCCATCGTCCGCAGCTGCAGCGTGGCGGCCGGGCGCAACGCCTCACCGACGATCGGCAGGAGCTTCGCGAGATCGGCCGATGTCTCGAGCGCTGCCAGCGGCACGAGCGCGCCGATGCGCAAGCCCTTGCCCTTCGCGCGGGTCCAGCCACGGAGCGGCTCGAGATCGCGGATGTCGACGATCCGATCCGGCGACAGGATCCCATCCTTCATGAGGCCGAGGAGATCGGTGCCCCCGGCCATCACCGTCGCGCCGCCTCGCGCGAGCTCGAGCGCTTCGGTGACCGCCTTCGGCCGCGCGTAGGCGAACGGCTTCATTGCAGGCTCAACGCGTCGAGCACGCGCTGCCGGGTGATCGGCGCGGTGCGCACCCGGACGCCGATCGCGTTGGCGACCGCGTTCGCGATCGCCGCGGGCAGCGGGATGATCGGTGGCTCGCCAAGGCCCTTCGCGCCGATGTTGTTCGCCTTCGTGTCGGGATCGTTGATGAACCGCACGGTGATCTTCGGTACGTCGCGGATCGTCGGGATCTTGTACCCCTCGAGGTTCCCGTTGACCACGCGGCCCGTCGGCCGGTCGACGACGCGCTCCTCGCTGAGCACGAAGCCGAGCCCTTGGATCACGCCGCCCTCCACCTGCGAGGTCGCGGTGAGTGGATTGATGACGCGGCCGATGTCGTGCACCGCGACGACGTGCTCGACGAACACCTCCCCGGTCCGCACGTCGACCTCGACCTGCGCGAAGTGCGCGCCGAACGTCTTCAACGACACGCCCTCCGGATTCGGGAAGCGCGAGCCCTTGCCGATCACGGTGAAGTTCTGGATCTGGCGGAGGATCTCGCCGAGCGGAGTGCGCTGTCCCTTGCTGATCACCGCGCCGCGCTCGACCCGGAGCTCGCTCGGGCCGACCTCGAGCAGCCCCGACGCCGCGGCGAGCAGCTGCATCCGCGCATCTTTGGCGGCCAGCCGCACGGCGGGGCCGACCGACGCGACCGTGAGCGAGCCGGCGGAGATCGGCGCGTACTGGCTGTTCGTGTCGCCGAGCTCCACGCGAATGTCGGCGACGGTGAGCCCGAGCTCCTCCGCGACGAGCTGCGCGAGCACCGTGCGCGTGCCGGTGCCGATGTCCTGCGTCCCGCAGCGCAGGACCGCGGTGCCGTCGGGGTTGAGGTGGACCGTCGCGTAGGCCGGCGGCAGACCGCTGCCACCCCAGAGCTGCGAGGCCATCCCGTAGCCCCGGCGCCGGTGCGGCGCGCTGCCGCGGGTGCCCTCCGGCCGGCGGTGCTGCCAGCCGATCTCCTTCTCGCCCACGTCGTAGCAGGCGGCGAGGCGCTTCAACGAGTAGCGCAGCCCGGTGACCGGGTCCGAGCGCAGCCCGATGTGGCGCCGGCGCAGCGCGAGCGGATCCTGGCCGATGCGCACGGCGAGCTCATCGATCGCCTGATCGAGGGCGAACGTCCCTTCGACGTACCCCGGCGCGCGGAACGACGCCAGCGCGCCGAGGCTCGTGACGACCTTGTACGACCGCGTGCGAAGGTTCGGGATGCCGTAGAGCCCATTCGTCGGTCCGGTCGGATCCGCGACCCACCGGCCCTGACCCGCGTTCGACCACGAGAGGTGCTCGATCGCGGTGATCTTCTTGCCGCGCGCGGCGATCTTCACGGTCTGGTAGGTCGCCGACCGGTTACCCGCCGCGAGATTCTCCTCGTCGCGCGTGAGGACGCAGCGCACGGGATTCCCGAGCTGCCGCGCGAACAGCGCGGCGATGATGCTGTACTTCCCCGCCCCGCCCTTCGAGCCGAAGCCGCCGCCCATGTAATCGCAGAGCACGCGGATGTCCGAGTACGGGATCCGGAGGGCCGTGCGCAGGCCCTCGCGCACGCCGAAGACGTGCTGCGTGGACTCCCAGACCGTGAGCTCATCGCCGTCCCAGCGCGCGACTGCGCCGTGGGTCTCCAGGCTGTTGTGCAGCTGCGTCGACGTCCGATACGTGGCCTCGACCACCGCGCTCGCGTCGGCGAAGGCGCGCTTCGGGTCGCCGCGATCGAGCCTGCCGGACTCGGTCACGTTGCCCTTCTCGTCCAGGCGGGTCGCGTCGTCGCGCATGGCCTCCTCGAGGTCCGGAACGAACGGGAGGACCTCGTAGTCGACGTCGATCAGGCGGATCGCGTCGGCCGCGATCTCCTCGCTGTCGGCCGCGATCGCCGCGACCTCGTCGCCGACGAAGCGGACCTCGTCACGGAAGATCGTCTCCTCGCCGCGGAAGGCCGCCTTCGGCGCGTTGAATCGATGCAGTACGCCGCGCACGCCCGGGAGCGCCAAAGCGCGGCTCGCGTCAACGCGGCGCACCCGGGCGCGCGGATACGGGCTGCGCAGCACGCGGACGTGGAGCATCCCCGGCAGGTAGACGTCCTGCGTGTAGCGCGCGCGGCCGGTGACGCGCGCGATGCCGTCGACGCGGGTCTGCCGCTTGCCGACGATCGTGAGACCCGCCTCGGTCCCCCACGCGGTGAGATCCGTGCCGTCGACGAGCGCAGTCTCCTCGGTGATCGTTCCCTCGAATTCCGCCTTCGTTCGGACGACCTTGATGCTCATCGCCGCGCCTTCTTCGCGGCGCTCAAGGTCGCGGCGACGATGTTCGGGTACGCGCCGCAGCGGCACAGGTTGCCGCTCACCGCGTGCTTCACATCGGCGAGATTGGGATCAGGATTGCGCTGCAGCAGCGCCGCGCAAGTCATCACCATTCCAGGCGT
>DATCQC010000204.1:0-3070 GCA_036569685.1 Candidatus Limnocylindria bacterium
GCGAGGAGTGCCGGACGCGACCGCAGCCACTTCATCCGGACGCGAGGCTCTCGACGCCGAGGTGTGGCGGCAGAAGTGGCGGCACGAGCACGACGGTATCGCGGGCACACTGCCGCTGAGCATCCCCCGACGGTGACATCCGGCGTCAAAAAACTGATACGCCCCCCATTTGGGGCACGCTCATTTCGCGCCGCCGGTCGGCGGCCCCTACGCCCCGAGGTAGGCGCGCGCGACGCCGGCGTCTCGTAACAGCGCGGCGCCGGTGCCGGTCAGGCCGATCCGGCCGAGCTCGAGCACGTACGCGCGATCGGCGAGCCGGAGCGCTCGAAGCGCGTTCTGCTCGACGAGCAGCATCGTGGTGCCGGCCGCCTTGAGGTCGGCGAGGACGCCGAAGACCGTCGCGATCATCTTGGGCGCGAGGCCGAGCGACGGCTCGTCGAGCAGGAGGACCCGCGGCTTGGCGAGCAGCGCCCGGGCGATGGCGAGAAGCTGCTGCTCCCCTCCCGACAGGCTCCCGGCCAACAGATCACGGCGCTCGGCGAGGATCGGGAAGCGGTCGTACATCGCACTCGGGTCGCGCGCGCCCGAGAGGAGCAGGTTCTCGTGGACCGACATCCGCGCAAGGATCTCGCGCCCCTCGGGCACCTGGATCACGCCGGCGCGCACGATCGTGTGCGGTGCCGCGCCCGCGAGGTCGCGGCCGCCGAGTCGGACGGTGCCGCGAGCCGGCCGCACGATCCCCGAGATGGCGGCGAGGGTGCTCGTCTTCCCCGCGCCGTTCGCGCCGATGAGCGCGACGACCTCGCCCGCAGCGACGTCGAAGCTGATCCCGTGCAGTGCCTCGATCGCGCCGTACCGCACGACAAGGTCACGGACTTCGAGCCCTGGCTCAGGCATCGTCATCCGATCCGAGGTACGCGTCGCGCACGGCCGGATCGCCCTGGACCTGGGCCGGCGTGCCCTCCGCGATCTTGCGCCCGAAGCTCAGCACCGCGACCCGGTCGCAGGCGCCCATGACGAGGCGCACGTCGTGCTCGATGAGGATGACCGTGATCCCCAGGGCGCCGAGCGATCGCAGCAGGACCCGCAGCGCCGCGGACTCGGTCGGGTTCATGCCTGCGGCCGGCTCGTCGAGGATGAGCAGCCTCGGCTCGGCCGCGAGCGCCCGCGCGATCTCGAGCCGGCGCTGGTCGCCGTAGGCGAGCTCGCCGGCGAGGGCGCTCGCCCGCGCGGCAAGGCCCATGCGCTCGAGCAGCGCGCGGGCGCGGACCGGCGAGCCGCCCCGGACGAAGCCGCCGAGCCGGACGTTCTCGAGCACGGTCAGTCCTTTGAACAGCCGGATCGCCTGGAACGTGCGCGCGATGCCGCTCCGGGCAAGCTGGTCCGGCCGCAGGCGCGTGACATCGGCGCCGGCGAAGCGCACCGTGCCGCCGTCGGCGCGGAGCTGGCCGGAGATCACGTTGATCAGGGTGGTCTTCCCCGCCCCGTTCGGGCCGATCAGTCCGAACACGAGGCCCTCGGTGATCGAAAGGTCGACGGCGTTCAGGGCGACCACGCCGCCGAAGCGCTTGGTGAGACCTCTGGTCTCAAGCAACATCTTCGGCTCCGATGGTGCGAAGGCGCGCGGTCCGCCGCAGCTCGAGGAGCGTCGCGAGCCCGCGCGGCAGGAACACGATGACGAGCACGAGGATCGCGCCCTGGAAGATGTCGCGGTACTCCTGGAGCGGCTGCAGGATCGCGGGCAGGGCGGTGAACAGGAGCGCGCCGAGGATCGGACCGAGGACGTTCGGGATCCCGCCGACCACCGCGAAGACGAGGATCTGGACCGCGCGCGCGAAGCCGAACTCGTCGGGCTGGATCGCGAAGTCGAAATGCGCGGCGAGACCGCCGGCCCAGCCGGCCACGAGCGCGCCGAGCACGAACGCCGCGAGCTGGTAGCGGCGCACGGGGATCCCCTGGCTCGCTGCGGCGACCTCGTCCTCGCGGATCGCGGCCCACGCGCGCCCGACGGTCGACCGGCGGAGGCGCTCGCACGCGAACGCGATGACGAGGAGCGACGCGAAGATGTGCCAGAGCTCGGTCTTCGGCGGGATGCCCACGAGGCCCTGCCCGCGGCCGGTGATCGGAATGGCCAGGATCGCGACGCGCACGATCTCCCCGAACGCGAGCGTCGCGATCGCCAGGTACACGCCGCGCAGGCGGAAGACCGTCGCGCCGAGCGGCACCGACACCGCGGCCGCGAGCAGGGCGCCGCAGGCGAGCGCGAGCGGGAACGGCAACCCGGCCTTCATCGTGAGCAGCGCCGAGGAGTACGCGGCGATGCCGGCGAACGCGGCGTTGCCGAGCGTCAGCTGGCCGGTGTACAGGGTCAGCCAGACCGATAGCGCGAGCATCGCGTTCAGGCCGACGAAGCCGATCGTCGTCTGGTACGCGGCGAGGAACTGGGCGAGGTCGTCCATCAGACCCGGTCGGCAGCGCGCTGGCCGAAGAGGCCGCGGGGCCGGACGACGAGCACGACGAACAGGAGCCCGTACGCGAACGCGTCGCGCAGCTCGCTCGGCAGGAAGGTCAGGCTCGCGATCTCGCCGAAGCTGAGGACGTACGCGCCGAGCACCGCACCGGGGATGCTGCCCATCCCGCCGACGACCATGACCGCGAAGGCCTTCAGCTCGAAGCCCAGGCCCATCTGCGAGAACGGCGAGTTCGTCGCGAACCCGTACAGCACGCCGGCGACGCCGCCGAGGCCGGCGGACAGGAAGAACGTGGCGGCGATCGCACGCTCGACGTCGATCCCGAGGAACCGGGCGGCCCGCGGGTTCTCCGCGAGGGCGCGCAGCTCGCGGCCGAGCCGGGTCCGGCGCACGAGGTACGTGAGGCCGAGCATGAGCCCGATCGCGAGCGCGATGATGGCCGAGCGAAGCGTGTCGAGCTCGAGGCCGCCGACGGAGAACACCGCAGCCGGCAGGGTGCCGGCCGGGTACGCCTGCAGGTCCGGTCCGTACCGGAGCTGGATGAGCCGGATGACGATGAGCGACACGCCGATGCTCGAGATCATCGCGGAGAGCGGCGG
>DATCQC010000205.1:0-2907 GCA_036569685.1 Candidatus Limnocylindria bacterium
GAGCCCGCGCGAGCGTCGCGCTCGGCCCCGACCGCAGCAGGCTGGATGGACGCCGGAAGATCGCGCGCATGAGGTCGCGCACGGCCATGAGCGCCTGGATCTGCGACGTGCCCTCGTAGATCGGCAGGATGAGGCTGTCCCGCATGTGCCGCTCGACGTCGTACTCCGTCACGACTCCGTAGCCACCGTGGATCTGGAGCGCGAGCCGGCACACCCGGATCATCTCTTCCGCGCCGTACCACTTGACGAGAGGCGTGAGCTCGCGGAGCCGATGCCGCTCCGGTGCGTCTGGGTCCACGAGGATCGCGTCCTGGAGCATCGCGGCCTCGATGAGCAGCGCGCGCAGGCCCGCGATGCTCGTCTCCATGTCGAGGAGCATCTCCGCGATCATCGGGTGCTCGCGGATCGGCCGATCCATTTGCCTGCGCTCCGCGGCGTACGCCGCGGCCGCTGCGTACGCTGCGCTGCCGATGCCGAGTCCCTGGATGGCGACACCGACCCGCGACTCGTTCATGAAGGAGAGGATCCCCTTCCACCCCTCGCCCGTCCGGCCGAGCGCCTCGGCTTTCGTGCCCTCGAAGACGAGCGCGCACGTCGGTGAGCCGCGGATGGTGAACTTGTGCTCTGCGCGCTCGACCGTGTAGTTGCCGTCGGCGCGATCGGCGATGAAGAGACCGAGCCCGTCGAGCCCCTGCGATCCGGGCACGGCGCGCGCGAGCACGATCACGAAGTCGCCGTTGCCGGCGCTGATGAATTGCTTACGGCCGGTGAGCGCCCAGCTCCCGTCGCGCTCGACGGCTTCCGTCGCGACCTTGCCCACATCCGAGCCCGCTTGCGACTCCGTCATCGCGACGGCGCCGATGATCTCGCCGCGCGCGAGCCGCGGGACGTACCGCCGCTTCTGTTCCTCGGTGCCGTAGCGGACGATCATCGCGGCCGGTGCGGTGTAGAACGCGAACTGCACCATCGTGCTCGGACACGCGCGGGCAAGCATCTCGATGACGAACGCCGACAGCGTGAACGGCAGTCCCGTCCCGCCGTACTCAGGCGGGAATGGAAGTCCGATGAGGCCGAGGTCTGCGAGGCCTTTGATGTTCGCCTTCAGCGGCTCGTTCATCTCGACCTTGCCGCCGTCGCGGATCACCCCGAGCTCGTCGACCTCGCGGGCGCGGGAGGCGATCTCGGTGCCGATGTACCGGCCTGCGACCGCGAGGATCTCGCGCCACGTCGCCACCGTTTCCGCGACGTTCGCGTCAGGCCCCGCGGCGAGCGGGACGATCCGGTCCCACGGCACGCCTTGGTCGAACGTCGCGACAAGCTGGGGATCGTCGAGGAAGAAGTTCACCGGTAGAACGCCGTCCCGTCGGCGAGGCTCGCGGCCGGCGCATAGCGCGCGCCGTAGCGTTCGGCGAGCGCGCTCAGCCGTTCGCGGATCCAGGGGCGTCGTCCGTCGGCCCAGCGGAACGGCCCACCGAGGAACGGCGGGAAGCCGAGCCCGAGCACAGCACCGAGATCGCCGTCGGCCGCCGAGCGGAGGATCCCCTCGTCCAGACAGCGCGCTGCCGCGTTCACGAAGAGCAGCGTCAGCCGCTCGGCGAGGGCCGTCGCATCGGTCGCCGACGCGCGCGAGCTCGCACCGGCAGCCGCGAGCAGCTCGGGCACGCGCGGATTCGGCGTGCGGTCCTTCCCCTGGTAGACGTAGAACCCCTCGCCGCCGCGCTTCCCGCGCAGGCCGGCGTTGGCGAGGATCTGCACGGCGTTCGGTCCCGCGTCGACGCCCTGCGCGGCCGCGACGGTCTCACCGGCATGGCGTGCGACGCTGAGGCCGACCTCGTCGATCAGCGCGAACGGTCCGAGCGGCCACCCGAACGCGGTCATCGCACGGTCGACCGATCCGACATCGGCACCCTCGTGCAGCAGGACCGTCGCCTCGCCGAGCATCGAGCCGATGACTCTCGTGGTGTAGAAGCCCGGTCCGTCGCGAACGACGATCACCGTCTTTCCCATCGCCTGCGCCGCTGCGACGACGCGGCCGATCGCCTCGGCGTCCGCCTTGACGGGACGGACGACCTCGACGAGCGACATCCGATGCACGGGGGAGAAGAAGTGCATCCCGACGACGCGCTCCGGATGGCGCGCGTCCCGCGCGATCTCGGAGATCGGGATCGCCGATGTGTTCGACGCGATGACCGCGTCGTCGCGCATCACACCCTCGAGCTCCGCGAGCACTCGCCGCTTCAGCCCGAGATCCTCGAAGACCGCCTCGATCGCGAGCTCCGCGCGACCGAAGCCCGAGAGCTCCGTCGTGCCGGTGACCCGGGCGATGACCCGTTGCGCCTCGCGGCGGTCAACGATGCCCTTACGGCCGGCGTCGGTCGTCAGCTTCCGTACCGAGGCGAGGCCGCGGCCGACCGCGGCATCGTCGACGTCGCGGAGCCGGACCTCGGCCCCGCCGATCGCCGCGGCCTGCGCGATGCCCGAGCCCATGAGCCCCGCTCCGACAACGGCGATCTCGTGCGGCGGCGTCGCGCGACCGAGCCCCTCGAACGCGGCGCGGCGCTGCCGCAGACGCGCGAGAAAGAGGGCGATGAGGTTGCGGGCGACGTCGCTCGTCGCGAGCTCGCCGAAGAAGGACGCTTCCGCTTCGAGTCCGCTGGCCATCCCCCGGGCGAGGCCGGTGCCCATCGCCTCGATCGCCTTGAATGGCGCGGGGTAGTGCCCGTCCGTCTCGCGCGCGACGGCGGACCGCGCGCGCCGCAGCGCGGCGGCGCGGGCCGGCGGGAGCCAGGTCGCCGCGCGCTCGATCGCGGTCGAGCCGCCAGCGGGACGGCGCTTCGTCGCGGCCGCCGCCCGATCCGCGGCGGCCTTCGCGAGCGCCGCAGGGTGGACGACCTCGTCCACCAGGCC
>DATCQC010000206.1:0-4459 GCA_036569685.1 Candidatus Limnocylindria bacterium
TGCCCGGACGAACGACGCGAAGAAGATGGCGATCGAGCTCGTCGGCAAGATCCCGGTGATCTACGGCGCGGGGGTTATGGGTGTCATGGCCCGCCGCGTGAAGGACCAGTGGAACGAGAACGCGAAGAACTGGGCGCACTATGACGTCATGAGCGAGCTGAACCACAACGCCGTGGTCGGCTTCCCGCACCCGCCGATCGCGCGCGAGGCCCAGGTCGTGCTCCTGCTCCGCAGCAAGCGCGACAACCCGCGCCACAAGCTGCGGTTCGATGTCACGAAGGAGCTCCTGGACCGCTCGCAGATCCCGCACCAGGACCTCCAGTTCGACGGCGGCTCGCTGCTGTCCGAGGTCCTGCAGATGACCTACTTCACCGACTACGTGTCCTTCTATGTCGCGTTGCTGAACGGCGCCGACCCGTCGCCGGTGACGTCGATCGATTATTTGAAGGACCGTCTGGCGAAGGCCTGAGTGCCGGCGAGCACATTCGCGTTCTGCCCGCGCGACGGCACGAAGCTCGTCCTCACACGGATCGACGGCCGTGATCGGCCGACCTGCCCGGTCTGCGGCTTCGCCGACTTCATGCACGTGCAGATCGGCTCGAACGCGATCGTCGAGCAGGACGGCGCGGTGCTCCTCGTGCGCCTCAACTACGGGCCGCGCGACGGACACTGGGCGCTGCCGGGCGGACTCGTCGAGAATGACGAGACACTCGAGCAGGCCGCGATGCGCGAGACCAAGGAGGAGACCGGCTTCGACGTGGCACTTGACGGGCTCCTTGCGACCTGGATGCGTCCGGGGTTCCCGATCCTCGTGGTGATCTACCGCGCGCACATCACCGGTGGCCGGCTGCAGGTCGCGCCCGACGAAGCGTCGGAGGCAAAGTTCTTCACGAAGGCGGAGCTGCCGCCGCTCGAGGAGATCGCGTGGCCATCGGCCGCGTACGGCCTCGACGCCTGGCGTGCGTACGAGCCGCCGCGTCCATGAACCACACGTGGGAGCTCTATTACCCGGAGGCCGCGGCGACCGGTCTGCCGATCGCCCGCGCGCGCATCGCACCGGCGGACACGGTGTGGGTCCACGCCGCGCCGCCCGTGCTTGCCGTGACCGTGCGGGAGGGCGACGACCGCATCGTCGCGCGCGGCGAGCCGCTCGCGCGCGTCGGGCCATACGTGCCGATGACGCGGCTCGCCCGGAGCGGCGACGCGATCGTCCGCGAGGACCGCTGGCCGACGGACGCGGACCTCGGCGCGATCGTCATCCTGCCCGGCGGCGAGGCCGGGATCCTGAAAAGCTGGTGGAACGCGTCGGACGGCGGCGAGTGGCGCTGGACCGTGGAGTTCGCTAACCGACGGGGCTGAGCTCCGCGGCCTCGCGGCGCACGATCGCCGCGAGGGCGGCGATGAACGCCGGATCGCAGTTCGGCATCGGGACGCGGTGGTAGCGGATGCCGGCCGCATCGGCCTCGGCGGCCGCCGCGACGTCGAGGTCGTACAGCACCTCGAGGTGATCGGCGAGGAACTGCACCGGCGCGACGAGCACGTCGCGATGCCCGCTCGCGGCGAGCGCCGGGAAGAGCTCCTTCAGGTCGGGTCGCAGCCACTCCTCCTGGGTATGGCCGGCGCTCTGATAGGCCCAGGTCCACTCGTCGTCACCAAGACCAGCCGCGGCGGCGACCGCGTCGCCGGTCTCGCGGAGCTGCGCCACGTAGCCGGGCTCGGCCTCGAAGACGCGTTTCGGCAGGCTGTGCGCGGTGAACAGCACGTGCGGCCGGCCGAGGCGCGACCACGCGGCCCGCACCTGCGCGGCCAGTGCGCCGACGAACGCCGGCTCGAGATGCCACGCGCCTGCGACATGCGTCGCACCCGGCACGGCGGATCGGAGCGCGTCGGCGTAGCCGCGCATGAGCGTCGGTGACCACTGCGGCGACATGACGATCCCAACCACCGCGTCCGCGTCGGCGAGCTCTTTCGCGCGCTCCGCGATCGCCGGTTCCGAGTACCGCATCGCGGCACGCACGCGATAGTCGGGTCCAAGCTCGGCCTCGAGCGCGGCGGCCTGCGCCTCGCTGATGCGGATGAGCGGCGAGCCGCCGATCCGCGCGTAGCGCCGACGCATCTCGGCGACGAGCGCATCATCCGGCGCGCGGCCGCCGCGCACGCGCGCGAGGTATCCCGGCAGATCCGCGTCGTCGCGCGGCGCGCCGTAGGTCATGAGCAGGACTCCGGTCGTCACGCCGCCACCAGCGCGGTCTCCTCGCGCACGAGCGCGGCGAGCCGCGCGAGCGTGTCGGCCTCGGTCTGGGGCAGGACGCCGTGTCCGAGATTGAAGATGTGGCCCGGCCGGCCGGCCGCGCGGCGGAGCACATCGCGCGCGCCGGCCGCCACGATGTCGAACGGCGCGAGGCAGACCCCGGGGTCGAGGTTGCCCTGGAGCGCGCAGTCGGGACCGACCAGCGCGGCCGCGTCGTCCAGCGGCACGCGCCAGTCGACGCTCACGGCCTCGGCGCCGGCGCGGGCCATCGCGGGCAGGAGCAGCGGATTGCCGGTCGCGAAATGGATCCGGGGCACGTCGAGGCCATCGAGCGCGGCGAAGATCCGCGCGGTGTACGGGAGGACCGCGCGCGCGTAGTCGTCCGGCGCGAGCGCGCCGGCCCACGAGTCGAACAGCTGGATGACGTCGGCGCCGGCGGCGACCTGGGCGCGGAGGTAGCGCGACAGCACCTCGACGAGCGTCTCCATGAGCCGCGCCCAGAGGTCCGGCTCGCCGAACAGCATCGCCTTGGTCCGCGCGAGGTCGCGGCTCGGGCGGCCCTCGATCAGGTACGACGCGAGCGTGAATGGCGCGCCGGCGAAGCCGACGAGGGCGATCTCGGGCGCGAGATCGCGGCGGAGCGCACGGATCGTCTCGAACAGGTAGGGCGTCGCCTCCTCCGCAGGAACGACGCGGAGCGCCGCGACATCCGCAGCCGTGCGCACGGGGGACTCGACGATCGGTCCGACGTCGGGCTCGATCCGGAACGGCACGCCCATGCCGTCGAGCGGAAGCATGATGTCCGCGTACAGGACGGCCGCGTCGACGCCCAGACGGTCGACCGGCATCGCGGTCACGCGCGCACACAGCTCGGGCGTGCGGGCCATCTCGAGGATGCCGTAGCGCTCGCGCAGCGCGCGGTACTCCTCGAGGCAGCGGCCGGCCTGGCGCATGAACCACACCGGCGTGCGCTCGACCGCCTCGCGCCGCGCGGCGCGCACGAGCAGCGGCGCGGTCACGCCGGCACGCGCGCGCTGGCGTCGTCGATGAGAGCGGCTGCGCCATCTATCAACTGGAGCGCCTCGGCGAGCGGCATCTTCGCGCCAACGAAGATCGGCGTCTCCCGCTCCGTGTACGCCGACGACTCGGTCTCTCGCAGGTCCGCGACCAGCGCGAGGAAGTCGCGCGGGTCCGGTGCCTCGAACGCGACGACGAACTCGTTGTCGTCGATGCCGAAGCTGTAGCCGGTGTGGATCCGGACGTCGGGATACTTGTGGCCGACCGCGAAGTGGCCGCCCATGATCCGGGTGCGCTCGGCCAGCGGCAGCGCGTACCAGGCGCGCTTCTTCGTCATCGGGTACACGACGACGTAGGGCTTGTCGCCCACGGGGCCGGCGGGCGCGCGATGCTCGGTCGCGGCCGGCTCGTGCTCGCCGAGGTACTTCGACTTCCGCCGTGCCGCGAAGTACGCGTACGGCCGGGTGCTCCAGGCCCACAGAGCCGTGGCCGCGAGGCGGCTCTCCGCGGTCCGCAGCTCGGCGGCGTCGTCCGCCACGAGCCACAGCAGGAGGTCGGCATCGGCGCGTGTTCCGACGAGCGAATACGCATGCGCCGCGACACCGCAGGACGCGACCGCGGCCGCGAACTCGCCCTTGTCGCGCTCGCGCTCGGCAGCGTCACGGCGCCGCCATTCGGGCGACACCGCGATCGTCAGGTAGCGGAACAGCTCGTTCATCGGGCCATCTCCACAAGGACCCGATCGGCCGCGTCGCCGATCGCGTCGATATCCGCGTCGTCGTGGGCCAGTGACAGGAACGCGCACTCGAGCTGCGACGGCGGGAGGAGCACGCCGCGCTCGCGCATGCCCCGATGGAACCGCGCGAATTGATCGCGATCGACCCGCGCGGTGTCCCGCTCGCTCGCGATCGGCGCATCGGTGAAGAAGAGCGTCAGGAGCGAACCGACCCGCTGCACGCGCGCGTCCACGCCGGCATGCGTCGCAGCCGCCTCGAGCCGTCTTCCGAGGCGCGCACCCTGCGCCTCGAGCCGCGCGTACGCGCCGGCATCGAGGTGGGCGAGCGTCGCGAGGCCCGCAGCCATCGCGAGCGGATTACCGGAGAGCGTGCCGGCCTGGTACGCGGGCCCGAGCGGAGCGACGAAGGACATGAGCGCGCGCGAGCCGCCGTACGCGCCGACCGGGAGCCCGCC
>DATCQC010000207.1:0-2927 GCA_036569685.1 Candidatus Limnocylindria bacterium
CTCAGCTTCGCCTGCTACCTGGTCGCCCGGTTCGCGGTCGGACCAGCGCTTCGCTCGCGCGCGCCGAGGGGCATCGTCGCCGAACCGTCATAACGCAGTGTCGCTCCCTCCGCCATTTGGTGGATGTGCGAAAAACCGCGCAGGCGTCAGGATGGTGTCGTGCCCGCCAGCATCCGCCTGAACGTCATCGCGGGCACGGCGTTCTGGCTGCTCGTCGTGGTGCTCATCGGGCTCATCGATCTGTCCACCGGTCCCGACTACGGCTTCGGCAACTTCTACCTCCTCGCGGTGCTACCGGCGGGGTGGCTGCTCGGGCGCGAGCTCGGGATCGCGATCGCGATCGCGTCCGGTTTTACCTGGTTCTTCGTCGATGTCATGGAGCGTCGGACCACGTCGCTCGGGCCGATCGCCTGGAACGGCACGAGCGGCCTGCTCCTCTTCGTGCTCGCGGCGATCCTCATCGATTTCGTCCGGCGCGAGCGCGAACGCATGCGTTCCCTCGATCGCGAGCGCTCGCATTTCATGCGCGTGCTCGAGCACGAGCTCGCCGGTCCCGGCCAGGAGCTCTCGCGTGGGCTTCGCGCGCTCCAGCAGTCGGGCGGCGCGACCGCGGGCCAGCTGCAGCCGCTCGTCGAGCGGGCCCAGGACCTCGAGTTCCTCAGTCGCGATTTCGTGTCGCTCGGCCAGCTGCAGTCCGGCGAGCTCTGGCTGCAGCACGGCGCGATCGACCTGGCCGGTCTCATCGAGGACCTGCGGACGCGCTCGACCGACACCGCGCCGCGCATCCCGATCACGCTCTCGTCCGGCTCGTTCATCGTCGAGGGCGACGACGCTCGCCTCCGTCAGGCGATCGGCAGCCTGCTGAATGAGGCGCGTGCCGCGCAGACGCCCGACGTGAGCATCGACCTGCGTCGCGACGGTCCGAAGGCGAGATTGACGATCACCGGAGGAGTGGGTCCGTTCATCCCGATGTCGGCGGACGATCGCGGTGGTATCGGCGTCGAGCTCGCGCGCGTGATCATCAACGGGCACCGCGGGAGCCTCGACCACCGCCGTTCGGCCGCGTCGAAGTCCGTCCGCTTCGTTGTGGAGCTGCCGCTCAGCCAGCTGTAGCCCAGGCGCGCCCTATGCTCTTCGTAGCGAGCGCCTCGTAAGGGAGCCCAGTGGCCGACGCGATCACCCCCGACATGACCATTGCGTCCGTTACCGAACGCTGGCCGGACACCGCGCGGATCTTCGCGCGGTACGGGCTCGGCTGCGCCTCGTGCGCGATCAGCAAGAGCGAGACGGTGCTCCAGGGCGCGACCGGCCACGGCGGGGGCCGGGTCAAGGTCGACGACCTCCTTCGCGACCTGAACACCTTCGCGTCGACCGGCACCTTGCCGAGCGGTCTGCCGGAGGCGTCCGCCGTCGCGTCGGGTGGCGGCATGAAGGTCAAGGGGATGGCCGAGCAGAAGGGCATCAAGCAGGTCATCGCGGTGATGTCCGGCAAGGGCGGTGTGGGGAAGTCGCTCGTCGCGGGCCTCCTGGCCGTCGGATTGAAGCGCCGCGGGTTCACGGTCGGCGTGCTCGACGGCGACATCACCGGGCCGTCGATCCCGCGGATGTTCGGCGTGCGCGAGAAGCCCGGCGTCGCCGGGCCGAACACCCTGAAGCCGTCGGTCTCGCGGGGCGGCATCCCGATCATGTCGATGAACCTGCTGCTCCCCGGTGAAGAGGAGGCCGTCATCTGGCGCGGCCCGATGGTCTCCGGGGCGATCCGCCAGTTCTTTTCCGACGTCGCGTGGGGCGAACTCGATTACCTGATCGTCGATCTGCCCCCGGGAACGAGCGACGCGCCGCTCACGGTCATGCAGGCGCTGCCGGTCGCCGGAGTGGTCCTCGTGACCACGCCGCAGGCGCTCGCGACGATGGTCGTGACGAAGGCGGTGCGGCTCGTGAAGCAGCTCGGTGGGGACATCCTCGGCGTGGTCGAGAACATGTCGTACGTCGCGATGCCGGACGGTTCGCGGAACGAGGTGTTCGGCCCCTCGCAGGGGCTCAAGCTCGTGATCGCGGCGAACGCGCCGCTCATGGCGCGGATCCCGATCGATCCCGAGATCTCGCGGCTTGCCGACGCGGGCGGCATCGAGCAGTACGTCTCGCCCGAGTTCGAGGAGCTCATGGCGAACTTCCTGTCGGTCGCGCAGAAGACCGCACCGGTCCACGCTTGAAGCGGCGCTCCGGCCATACGAGCACGACGACGAGCGTGAACGCGATCAGGGGGATCACCGCCGAATATGACTCGCTGTCCCGCCGCGCCGCGACCACCGCGAGTGCGGTCGTGCCGATGTCGAGCAGGAGTATCCATCCGAGCGTCGCGGCCACCGCGACCCGACGCGAGTGGCGGAGCGCGACGCCGGTCGCGACGACGAGCGGGACGATCACGAGGATGTGGTCGTACGACCAGGCGTAGATGGCCGCGACCGGTGAGAGCGCGAGCCACATCGCGAGCCAGGCGTCGCTCTCCGGTCTGAAGAGGAGGGCCGTCAAGGCTCCCGCGACGATCACACCGACGGCGATGGTGACGCCTGGCGGACCGAAGACCCCATAGAGCAGCGCGAACGTCGTGGTCGTCTGGGGCGGCATAGGCAGGAGAGCGCCAGGCACGGTGCTCCGCCACTCGGCGGGCCAGCCCGGCAGCATGACCAGGGATACCGCGAGCGCGACAGCAGTGATGCCGAGTGCCGCAAGCATGAATCGACGGGCATAGCCCCGCGTGACGGCTGCCGCTGCCAAACCGACCGCCGCAGCGACGAGCGGCTGCGGTTTCGCGACAAAGACGGACGCGCTTGCACCCGCGCGCCCCGCTCGTCCGGCTGACAACCAGGCCACCGCAGCTGCGCTCGCGGCGGGGAGGACCAAGCCCCACTGCCCGAGCAGGACGG
>DATCQC010000208.1:0-1824 GCA_036569685.1 Candidatus Limnocylindria bacterium
CGCCCCATCCGGCGAAGACGAGCGGCGCGTCGATCGTGCCGCCGCCGGACGCGCCGATCAGCAGCGGCGAGAAGTCGGCTCCCGATCCCTCCGCGAAGGCGAGCGGTCCGGTCGGTCCATCGACACGCAGGATGGCCGGACCGGTCTCCGCCAAGCGCGTCGTCGCCCGGTCCACGGGCGTGACGGCAAGATTGGCCGCAGCCAGCGCCTCCGCGGGATCGCTGCCCACGAGCGTTCGCGCCCGAGCAGCGTTCCCGAGCTCGACCGCGTCGGCGTGGATCGGCGGAAGGAGGAACGAGGGTCCGATGAGCGCGACGGCGGTGAGCGCGATCACGACGGTCCGGCGGCTCCGCAGATCCTCGAGGAGGTTCCGCCGGCGGTACTGGCGCGCGATCCCGACGCCGAGCAAGGTGAACGCGATGGCCGCGAACGCGATGGCGATCCCCGGTACGAGGAACGCCCACCGCGTCACGTAGAGATTCTGGATGCCGCGCCCGAGCGCGAGCAGCCCGCCCCATTCCGGGAGGTCAGGCACGCGGAAAGTCGTCGCCGCACCGAAAGCGACGACCCGCATGGACTCGCTGAGGTTCAGCACGCGGGTCGGGCCGACGAAGATCCCGATGACCCCGAGCTCCGCGAGCGCGATGAGGGCGGCCGCGACCTGCTGGCTGGTCGACAGCGCGAGTACCGGCACAAGGTGCGGAAGGTGGTGACGGACCAGGAGGGCCCGGCGCGACACGCCGAGCGCGAACGCGCCCTCGGTGTACGGGGCCGCGCGCAGTCTGCTCAGCTCCGCACGGAACACGCGGTACGGCCCGGCCCAGCCGGTGACGAGCAGCGCGCCGACGAAGACCAGCGGCGACGCGCCCTGACGCGCGAAGACCAGCACCGCGAACACGGCGACGATCGTCGACGGCACCGCTGAGGCGATATCCGCGCCGGCGTCGGTCAGGATGCGAAGTGGCCGGGCCCAGCTGGCCGCGACGGCGAGGCCGAGTCCGGTCAGCAGCCGCGCGAGACCCGCGAGGACCACGACGGCCAGCGTGGTCCGGGCACCGACGATGACCAGACTGAAGAGGTCACGGCCGACGGCGTCGGAGCCGAAGACGAACGGCTCGCCCGGCGGGAGGGGCCGCTCGGAGCCGGCCGGACCGTTGACCATCAGGAAGACCGGTTCGTTCGGGGCGATGCGGTCGCCGTAGACGGCGATCAAAAGGAGGAGCCCGCCCAGGACCAGTCCGGCGAGGAGCAAGGGATCCACGCGCCTCATCGCCGGACGGTACCAGCGCTGCACGGCGGGGGGTTCATCGATACACTTGCGTCAGCAGGGGGGAGTCCCAGCCAACCGCATCCTCGGGAGGAATTGACCGTATGAAGTCCGGTGGTTTCCCGTGCCGCTTCGCCGGGTGCGATGTCCGATTCCAGGTGCTGGACCAGAGCTCGATGCAGTCGCTCCTCGCGGCAAGCGAGCAGCGCACGACGCATGAGGTCACCACGCACAACTACAACCACGTGAAGATCGAAGACACGCCACCGAACTACGCGAAGGGACCGCTGAAGGTCCGCCGGGCCGACTACATCTAGCGCTACCGAAGCGTCAGGGGCGGCTCGCCCGCCGGCCAGCTCGCTCACGGAGCTGTTCGGTCCCGGGTCGCCTCCTAGGCCGAGGCCGACCGCGTGAGCGAGGCTCTCGGATCGCGCGATGATCCGCGTCCGGCCAGCACGCGAAGCGACCACCACGATGTGACGGACGCCAGCAGGACACCCGCGACGACGTCGGGGACGTAGTGCTGCTCCACGAAGACGGTCGAGACCACGATGAGC
>DATCQC010000209.1:0-16910 GCA_036569685.1 Candidatus Limnocylindria bacterium
CAGGTGCCGGGGTAGAACCGCGCGAGGTCCTCCGTCCGCTCTGGCCAGCCGAGCGTCGAGTGGGGCCACAGCGCCGAGCTGAACCACGTGTCGAGCACGTCGGGGTCCTGGCGGAGGTCGGTCGAGCGGCACTTCGGGCAAGTCGTCGGATCCGGCGCGTCCTCGTCCGGGACCACGATCTCGTTGCAGTCCTGGCAGTACCAGACCGGGATGGAATGGCCCCACCAGATCTGGCGGGACACCGACCAGTCGCGGATGTTCTCCATCCACTCGAAGTAGATCTTCTCCTGCCACTTCGGGACGATGCGCACCGTGCCGTTGCGCACCGCCTCGATGGCCGGCGCCGCGAGCGGCTTCATCTTCATCCACCACTGCTTCATGACGAGCGGCTCGTCCACCGTCTCGCAGCGATCGTGGATCCCGACGTTGTGCGTGATCGGCTCCTGCCGGACCAGCAGGCCCTTCTCCGTGAGCCGCTCGATCATCGCGAGGCGCGCCGCGTCGCGATCGAGCCCAGCGAGCGGACCGGCCGCGGGCGTCATGAACCCGCGCGTGTCGATGGCCGACAGCACCTGGAGCCCGTGGCGCTGGCCGATCTCGAAGTCCGTGGCATCGTGACCCGGCGTGACCTTCAGTGCGCCGGTGCCGAATTCACGGTCGACCGCCTCGTCGCCGATGATCCTCACCTTGCGCTCCGAGACCGGCACGAGCACCTCCCTGCCGATGAGCCCCTTCCAGCGCGGGTCGTCGGGATGCACGGCGACAGCGGTGTCGGCGACGATCGTCTCGGGACGGGTCGTCGCGACGACCACGTCCGGCGTGCCGGGTGGCATCGGCTCGGCCCACGGGTAGCGCACGTAGCTCAGCTGATCCGTCCGCACGATGTGGAGCGCCTCGAGATCGGAGTATGTCGTCTGGCAGGTGAGGCACCAGTGGACGATGCGGTCCGCGCGGTAGAGGTGCCCCTTCTTGTACATGCGGATGAAGTGGATCCGCACGCGGCGCTGCATGTCCGGATCCATCGTGAAGTGCACGCGGGTCCAGTCGAGGCTGCAGCCGAGCATCCGGAGCTGCCTGTAGATGCGCGGCTTGTAGTGCTCCATCCAGCGCCACATCTCGGCCAGGAACTCCTCGCGCGTCAGGCCGAGCGTCGGCGAGGAGTCCTCGTTCTTGCGGCCCGCGCCTTCCTTCGCGAGCTCCTTCTCGACCACGATCTGGGCGATGATCCCGGCGTGGTCCGAGCCGGGGAGCCAGAGGGTCGGCTCGCCGCGCATCCGATGCCAGCGGGCCATGAGGTCTTCGTACCCACCGAACCCGAGCGCGTGGCCGAGGTGCAGATCGCCGGTGACATTCGGCAGCGGCAGCATCATCACGAACGGCTTCTCGCCGGGCTGCTTCGGACCGGGCGTGAAGAAGCCCGACGATTCCCACCACTCGTAGAGGAACGTCTCGACGGCGCTCGCGTCGAAGTTCTTGCCCCGGTACTGCAGGACCGCCTGCGGAGCCTTCGTGTGCGTCGCCTCTTTCAACTACTCGTTCCTCTTTCCACGCCGGGTAAACAAAATGCCGTCATCCCTCGCGGGACGACGGCCCTAGCCCCCGTGGTGCCACCCTTGTTCACGCCCTTACGGACGCCTCATTGCGCGCTAACGGGCGCACCCGATCCGGCTCGCGGGCGACTTCCCTGACTCCGGTGCCGCGGCCCGCTTCCAGTCATGACGGGCCTTCCATGTCGGTCGGGGCTCGGTACTCCTCCCGGTCGCTGCCGGTCTTCGCTAGAAGTGTACCGGCCGGCTAGAGGTCGTCCCGCGCGGGCGCCCAGATGTCGATGACCTGGCAGGGCTCCTCGAACACGCGGGCCCCGTGCGACGCGTTCGGCGGCACGCGATAGCTGTCCCCGGGGGTGAGGATCCGCTGGTCGCCGGCGATCACCATCACGAGGCTGCCCTTCGTCACGACGCCGGTCTGCTCCATCGGATGCTTGTGCGACTCGACGACCGTCTTGGGCGCGAGGTCCGTGATCGCGACCGTCGCCGCCTCGGCGCGGATGATCCGCTGGGTCATCCCCGGGATCGGGGTCTTGGTAGGGAGATCGCGCGGCGAGGCGTAGTAGAGCTTCGGCATCCGTCGATGCTAACGGGGCTAGGCGGAGGAGGCCTCGTCCCCTTCGAGGACCAGCTGCTCGTTCTTGCTGAGCAGCAGCGGGTTGGCCTTGCCCTCGATGGCCTCCGCGGTCACGACGACCTTCCGGACGTCGGCGCGCGACGGGATCTCGTACATCACGTCGAGGAGCACCTCCTCGATGATCGTCCGCAGCCCGCGCGCCCCGGTCTTGCGCTTCGCGGCGCCCTTCGCGGCAGCGAGCAGGCCGTCCTCCGTGAACTGCAGCTCGACCTTGTCGATGGACAGGAACTTTTGGTACTGCTTCACGATCGCGTTCTTCGGCTCGGTGAGGATCCGCAGGAGATCGGCCTCGTCGAGGGCCTGCAGCGGGACGATGACCGGCATGCGGCCGACGAACTCGGGGATCAGCCCGTACTTGAGGAGGTCGTCGGGCATGACCTCGTTCAGGACCGCGGTCGTCTCCTTGGTGTTCTGCGAGAGCGTCGCGCCGAAGCCCATGGTCTTCTTGCCGATGCGGGACTCGACGATCTTCTCGAGGCCCTCGAACGCGCCGCCGAGGATGAACAGGATGTTCGTCGTATCGATCTGGATGAAGTCCTGGTGCGGGTGCTTGCGGCCGCCCTGCGGCGGAACGTTCGCGACGGTGCCCTCGAGGATCTTCAGCAGGGCCTGCTGCACGCCCTCACCCGAGACGTCACGGGTGATCGACGGGTTGTCGCCCTTGCGGGCGATCTTGTCGATCTCATCGATGTAGATGATGCCGCGCTGCGCGCGGTTCAGATCGAAGTCGGCGGCCTGGATGAGCCGGAGCAGGATGTTCTCGACGTCTTCACCGACGTACCCGGCCTCGGTGAGGCTCGTGGCATCGGCGATCGAGAACGGCACGTCCAGGATCCGGGCCAGCGTCTGCGCGAGGAGGGTCTTGCCGCAGCCCGTCGGGCCGATGAGCAGGACGTTGGACTTGCCGAGCTCCACGTCGTCGATGCGGTGCCCCGCCCCGACGCGCTTGTAGTGGTTGTAGACGGCGACCGAGAGGACGCGCTTCGCCTTGTCCTGGCCGATGACGTACTGGTCGAGGATCTCGTTGATCCGTCGCGGGCTCGGGACCTTCGATCCGGTGGCCCGAGCCTTCGGTGTTTCCATGAACTCTTCGTCGACGATCTCGCGGCAGAGCGTGATGCATTCGTCGCAGATATAGACACCCTGGCCGGCGATGAGCTTGCGGACCTGATCCTGAGACTTCCCGCAGAAGGAGCAGCGGTAGGGCTTGCCCCCCTTCGCGGCGGTCGTCACTAGCGGACCCGCACCGGCTCGGCGATCGATGTCGGTACCGCGGCCTCGTCGGCCTTCGGCAGCACCGCGTCGTTCGCCTTGCCGACGTAGACGTCGTCGATGAGACCGTACGTCTTCGCCTCTTCGGCGCTCATGAAGCGGTCCCGCTCGGAGTCGTGCTTCACTTTGTCCGCGGGCTGTCCGGTGTGGAACGCAAGGATCTTCGTGAGCTTGTCGACGAGGGTCTCGAGCTCCTTCACCTGGATCATCACGTCGGGCGTGTTGCCGCGGAATCCGCCGGAACCCTGGTGGATCATGATCCGCGCGTTCGGGAGCGCGAAGCGCTTGCCCGGAGCGCCGGCCGACAGGAGCACCGCCGCCATCGACGCGGCCTGACCGATGCACACCGTGTTGATCGGCGAGCGCAGGTACTGCATGGTGTCGTAGATCGCGAGCCCCGCGGTGACCACGCCGCCGCCCGAGTTGATGTACATGTGGATGTCCTTCTCGGGGTCCTCGGAATCGAGGAAGAGCAGCTGGGCGATGATCAGGTTGGCCATGTTGTCTTCGATCATGTCGGTGATGAAGATGATCCGGTCCTTGAGCAGGCGGGAGAAGATGTCGTAGGCACGCTCTCCACGGCCGGACTGCTCGACCACCATGGGCACGAGATTGTTCTGCAACGCTGTGGCCCTCCTCGACATGGCTCCTCCCGAGTGTACCAACCGATGTCCGCCCGATCGGGTGGCGAGACGGTAGCCATCTAGCATTCCAGCCATGCGGAGACGCTCGGCGTATGTGGCGGTCGCGGTGGCCTACGCGGTCGCCGTGTACGTCGCTCTGGCGCTCGGCGGGTCACGGGCCGACAGCGTCGAGATCCTCCTTTTGGTCATCGCGGTCAGCGTCGGCGCCGGCACCGTCGCCTGGCGGTTCGCCACGAGCATGGAGGTCGCCCTCCGCGATACCGAACGCAGCCGCGAGGAGCTCGCCCTGGTCGGCCGGCTCTCCGCCACGCTCTCGGGACCGCTCACGCCGAACGAAGTGGCGACGCAATTCCTGACCGCCATCAAGGGCCTGCTGCCGGTGTCGGTGGTCGCCTCGCTCCTGCAGTACGAAGAGACGGCGGAAACGGTGCGGGTGCTGGCTCAGCAGGGCGGAGCGGAGCTCCCGAACGGCGGCGTCGTGTATCCGGTCGGTGCCTTTCCGCCGGTGCTGCGCACGCGGCTGATCGGCGAGCGGAGGAGCTTCGTCGTCGACGACGCGGAGGCGATGCCCGACTGGGCGACGCTGGCCAACGAGCTCCCCACCATCGCGACCGCTCGATCGTTCGCGCTGCTGCCGCTCGTGTCCCGCTCCCGGCTGATCGGCGCGCTCGCGCTGTCGGACCCCCGCCCCAATGCCGTCACCCGCGACCAGCTCCAGCTCGTCGCGCTCCTCGGCCAGTACGTCGCCGGCGCGCTCCACAACGCGCTTTCGATCGCGGAGGCCGATTCGCGCGCGGACCGCGAGGCGGTGGTCAACCGGATCTCGCAACGCATCTATTCGAATCTCGACCCTGACGCGGTGGTCGCGTCGGCTCTCGAGGAGCTCGGCTCAGAGCTCGCGGTCTCGCGCGTGATCCTCAGCGGTGCCGGCGACGCCGGCCTGACGGTGCTGCACGAGTGGGCCGCGCCGGGCGTCGAACCGGTCGGCGTCGGGCAGCACGGCGCGCTGCCGCTGAGCACCCTCGCGGTGAGGGAAGGGCGCACCATCGCGGTACGCGATGCGCGGACCGATGCGCGCCTCGCGGACCCGACGCTCGGCGACCGCACCCTGATCGACCGCGGCACGCTCGCCGCAGTCGCCACGCCCATCGGGCTCGGAGGCCAGGTCTCGGGCGTCTTGGTGCTCGATCAGGTCGGCGAGCCGCGAGCCTGGACGTCGCAGGAGATCAGGCTCCTCGAGAGCGTCGCGCGCGAGCTCCGTACCGCGCTCGAGGCGGCACAGCTGCTCCTCGCGCGTCAGCGGGAGAACCAACGGATGCTCGCCTTGCATCGGGCATCGACGCTCATCGCCGCGGAGACCGACCCGACCGAGGTGCTCCGCGAGATCCTCGAGGCGGCGGGCACGCTGCTCGGCCGTGGAAGCGCCCTGCTCTACCGCTGGGACGAGCAGGCCGGTCTCCTCCGGCATGCCGACAGCATGGGCGGCGAGCGCAGCGCACCGCCGGTCCTCCGGGCCGGCGAGGGCGTGACCGGGCAGGCGTTCGTCACGCAGAAGCCGGTCATCGTGAACGACTACGCCCGGTGGGAGCACGGTCTACCGGCGAACCGCGAGGCGGGATGGCACGCGGCGCTCGCGGTCCCGCTGATCCGCGCCGGGCAGCCCCTCGGCGTGCTCACCGTCCGATCGAGCTATGCGTTGGCTCGGTTCGACGACGAGGACGCGCGCCTGCTGAGCCTGTTCGGCGATCAGGCCGTCGCGACGCTCACCACCGCCGAGCTCGTCGAGCATCAGCGGCGGGCGGTCGAGCAGCTCGAGAAGCTGAACAGCGCGAAGAGCAACTTCGTCTCCATCGTGAGCCACGAGTTCCGCACCCCGCTCACCGGCATCCAGGGGTTCAGCGAGCTCATGCGCGACGAGGACCTCAGCCTGGTCGAGATGAAGGAGTACGCCGGCGATATCAACACGGATGCCCAGCGGCTGAATCGGATGATCACCGAGATGCTGGACCTCGACCGGATGGAATCCGGCCAGATGACCCTCAACCGCGAGCGGACGGACATCAACGCGGTCATCGCCGAGGCCGCGGACCGGCTCAGCGCGAATCCGGGGCGCCACCCGATCCAGCTGCGGTGCGATCCCGATCTCCCGCTCGTCGAGATCGATGCGGACAAGATCAAGCAGGTGCTCCTGAACCTGCTGAGCAACGCCGTGAAGTACTCGCCCGAGGGCGGACCGATCACGATCACCACCCGCGTCGAAGGCGGGATGGTCCACGTGTTCGTGCGCGATGAGGGCATGGGGATCCCACTGGACTCCCTCGACAAGGTCTTCGAGCGCTACTCGCGGATCGAATCGGGCGCGACCCGGTACATCCAGGGCACCGGGCTCGGACTGCCGATCTCGAGACAGATCATCGAGATGCACGGCGGGCGGGCCTGGGTGGAGAGCACCCTCGGCGAGGGATCGGTCTTCCAGTTCACCCTGCCGCTCGTGGCCGTCGCGAGCGTATAAGGAGTCACGAGATGGCGAAGATCGTGTTCTGCGAGGACGACCCGATGATCCGAAAGCTCATTACCGCCGCCATGCGCGATAGCGGACACGACGTGCGCCTCGCGGTGGATGGCGAAGAAGGCCTGGCACTCATCCGCGATATGCGGCCCGATCTCATCTTCAGCGACGTGTCCATGCCCAAGCTCGACGGCTACCAGCTCGGCGACGCCCTGCGGGCCTCGCCCGACACCGCCGGCATCCCGCTCGTGTTCGTGACGGCGTCGGTGCAGCGTGCGCAGATCGTCGAGGCCGAGCGGCACGGCGGCACCGGCGTCCTCCCGAAGCCGTTCACGATGGCCGAGCTGCGCAAGCGCGTCGCCGATCTCCTGCCGGCGGAGCGCTGAGTACATGGCCGGTGAGCGCGTTCTCTTTGTCGACGACGAGGGCCAGATCCGCAAGCTGGTCGAGACCTTCCTGACGAAACGCGGCTACGTCGTCGCCACGGCGACCGACGGCTACGAAGCCGTGAAGGAGATCAAGAAACAACGTCCGCACATCGTGATCACGGATGTGCAGATGCCGAACATGAACGGGCTCGAGCTGACCCGCCGGCTGCGGTCGGAGGCCGCGACGGCGCGGCTGCCGATCATCATGCTGTCCGCGAAGAAACAGGCCGACGACATCCTCGCCGGATACGCCCAGGGTGCCGACGAGTACGTGGCGAAGCCCGTCGAGCTCGCCGTGCTCGCGGCGAAGGTCGACCTGCTCCTGCGCCGCGGGCGCGAAGCCGCGGGGACCCCGTCGGTGCCGCTTCCGAAGGGCCGCGTCTGCGTGGTGCTCCACGGAAAGGGCGGCGTCGGCGCGACGACCCTGGCCGTGAACACCGCCCTCGCCCTGGCGAGCACGATGATCTACCGCGTGTCGGTGCTCGATCTCTCCCTCGAGTTCGCGAACGCCGGCATGCTCATGGACCAGAAGCCGAACCGGACCCTCGCGGACCTCTCCGACGTACGGATCGAGGACATGAGCGACGACCTGTTCGATCTATTCATCGCGAGCCACTCGAGCGGCGTCCGCCTCGTGACCGGCGCCGATCGGCCGGAGCTCGCCGAGCTCGTGACCGTGCCGGCCGTCCACCATGCGATCGACCGCCTCCGGGCGAGCTCGGATTACGTGATCGTCGACACGGCGGCGACGTTCACCCAGCACACCCTGGCGGCCATCGATGGGTCCGACGTGCTCACGATCGTCACCTCGGCACATCTCGCGTCCTTGAAGGCCACGAACGACCTCCTCAGCGTCATCGCGAAGCTCTCGATCCCGGCGGAGAACACGCTCCTGGTGCTGAACCAGACGACCGCGGCGGGCCTCCACCCCGACCAGGCCACGCGATTCTTCGGTCGGAAGCCCGACGTCATCATCCCGTTCACGCCGTCGTTCGACGAGGCGGCCGACGAGGGGAAACCGCTCGTGGCGAGCGCGCCGGGAAACGCCGGATCGGTCTCGGTCCGCGACCTCGCCGCCCAGATCACCGTGCGGGCACCGGTGAAGCACTAATCCGCATCCGCTTCTGGGGGGTCCGAGGATCCATCGCCGCGGCCGGTCCGGAGACCGCTCGCTACGGCGGCAACACACCCTGCGTCGAGGCGCGCGCCGACGATGGGACGCTTCTCATCTTCGATTGCGGCACGGGCGCGCGGAAGCTCGGGATCGCCCTCGCGCGCGGCGGTCCGACGCGGGCCCACCTGTTCATCAGCCACACCCACGCCGACCACATCCAGGGATTGCCGTTCTTCCTGCCGGCCTTCGTGCCGGGCTCGCACCTCACCGTGTACGGGCCGGCCGGCATCGACCGCTCGTTCCCGGCCGCGCTCGGCGGGCAGATGGACTACGCGTACTTCCCCGTCCCGATGGACCAGCTGCCGGCGAAGGTCGAGATCGTGGAGCTCGGCGAGGGCGAGTTCGGGATCGGCGCGCTGCGCATCCGGACCCAATTCATGAATCACACCGCGCCGACCCTCGGGTACCGCGTGTCCGGCGCCGGCGGCACGCTCGTGTACGCGACCGACCACGAGGCCCACGAGGGCGCGACCTGGCGCCCCGGTCACGATGGCCGGTCGTTCGAGGAAGCCGACCTGCTCCATACCGGCGACCAGCGCCACGCCGCGTTCCTGCGCGACGCGGACCTCGTCATCCACGACGCGCAGTACCACGCGGCCGACTATCCCGCCAAGGCCGGCTGGGGCCACAGCACGATCGAGTACGCCGTCGACATGGCGCGGGTCGCCAACGTGAAGCGACTCGTCCTGTACCACCACGATCCGAACCGCGAGGACGCGGGCGTCGACGCACTCACCAGTGCGGCGCGCGACCGAGCCGGACCGCTCGAGGTCGTGGCCGCAGCCGAAGGCGACGAGCTCGTGCTCCGTGAGACGGGCGACGGCCACGTCGAGGCTGAGGGCCCGCACGCCCCGAAGATCCAGACCCGCGCTCGCATCCTGGTGGCGGACGACGACCGCGCGGTCCTCCAGGTGCTCGACACCGTCCTCAGCGGTGACGGCTATCAGGTCATCACCGCCGAGGACGGCGAGACCGCTCTCGCGCTCGCCAGGCAGGACGGGTTCGACCTCATCCTGCTCGACGTGCAGATGCCGAAGCTCGATGGGCTCGCGACCGCGCGGCAGCTCCGCCGCGAGCCAAAGCTCGCGGGCGTGCCGATCGTGATGCTCACCGCCCGCACCGCGGACCGCGACATCGAGGCGGCGTTCGCGGAGGGCGTCACCGACTACATCACGAAGCCGTTCGCCGTCAGCCAGATGCGCGCCCGGGTCCGGTCGTGGCTGTCGCGCTCCGCCGAGATCGAGAAATGAGCCAGCCCTGGTCCGATCTCCAGCGCTACGTCATCGAAGAGCATTTCGAGGACTACACCGAGGGACGGATCTCGCGGCGCGAGCTGCTGAAGCGCGTCTCGTACGTCACCGGCGGCGTCGCCGCGTCGCTGGCGGCGCTTTCGGCGCTCGGCTGCAACCTCGATCAGCCGCGGTCCGTGGCGAGCGGCACGGCGGGGACGACGGCGCACCCACCGTCCCCGCAGCCGAGCGTGCCGTACGCGACGCCGCCCTCGAGCGCCACGACCGATCCGGTCACCGTGAAGCCGGACGATCCGCGGCTCGGGGGAGCGACGACGCTCGGGATCCCGACACGCGACAAGAGCGCGGCGCTCATCGCGTACTCGGCGGGACCGAAGACCCGGACGAAGGCCGCCGGCGTGCTCGTGATGCACGAGAACACCGGTCTCACGGAGCACATCAAGGATGTGATCAGGCGGGTCGCGACGGCGGGGTATTACGCCCTCGGGATCGATCTGCTGTCCCGACAGGGGGGCGCCCTCGGGCTCGGAGCGGCGTATTCCGGTGCGCTCGCGAACACGACGATCGAGCAGATGAACTCGGACCTGTTGAGCGCGATCGACTTCATCCAGGTGATGGCCGGAGATGGATACACCCCGGCGGCGGTCGGCGCGGTCGGCTTCTGCTTCGGCGGCGGCACAACGTGGAACCTCGTGAATGCCGGCGCGCCGCTCGTTGCGGCGGTGCCGTTCTACGGACCGCTGCCGTCGAACCCGGCCGGGCTTGCCACGACGAAGACCGCGGTGCTCGCGATCTACGCCGAGCAGGACACGCGCATCACCGCCAGCTGGGCCGATGCCGAAGCGCAGCTCAGGAAGAGCGGCTCGCCATACCGGCAGAAGGTCGAACCGGGCGTCGGGCATGCGTTCCACAACGACACGAACGGGCCTTCGCGCTACGGCCCGGCGCAGGCACAGGACGCCTGGGTCACGACGATCAACTGGTTCCGAGCGTATTTGGGTTAGCGCGGGTCTAGTTCGGCTTCGAGTCTTTCTGGCGGTGCCGCTCGATCGTCTCGAGCAGCTCGTTCACATCGAAAGGCTTCGCGATGTAGTCGGTCGCGCCGATCTCCTCGGCCCAGCGGCGCGCGCTCTCAGCGGCGGTCATCACCACGATCGGGCACGTAAGCTCCCGCTCGCGCAGCCGTTCGGCGAACGCCCACCCGTCGAGAACGGGCATGCGCATGTCGAGGAGGATGAGCGCCGGCGCGAGATCGTCGAGCGCGTCGAGCGCCTCGGCGCCATTCGCGGCCGTGCGGACCACGAGCCCCTCGCTCTCGAGGAAGTCGCGGAGCATCGCGAGGATCTCCGGATCGTCGTCGACCACGAGAATGGGCCGGCCGGCCGCGGCGGCGTCATCGACGCGCGCGCGCGAGCGCGCGCCGGGGTCAGGCGGCCGCGGCGGATCCCCCGCGAGTACCTGCGCCTCGAGCATGATCGTCAATTCAGCTTGCCCTCTCCGGCGTCGGGCAGCGCGACGTGGAACGTGCTGCCTTCGCCCACAGTGCTTTCCACCCAGATGCGGCCGCCGTGCTCCTGCGCGATGCCGCGGCAAATGTATAGACCGAGCCCGATGCCCGCGTAGCGGCGGGCGTCGACGTTGCCCGCCCGGTGGAATCGCTCGAACACGAACGGAAGGTCCGTCGCCGGGATCCCGATGCCGTGGTCGCGGACGCTGATGCGGATCGCGGTCATGTCGCGCCACGCGTGCACTTCGACCGGACTGTCCAGGTCGCTGTACTTCAGTCCGTTCTCGACGAGGTTGTCGACGAGCTGCTCGATCCGGCGTGGATCGAAGCTCCCGGGAAGCCGCTCGAGCGCATCGACCACGATCCGCTCCCGGTCGGGCCGGTGGCGCTCGACGACCTGGCGGACCACGGCACCGACGTCGACGAGCTCGCGGCGCACGTCGAGCTTCCCCTCCTCGATGCGGGAAGCGTCCAGCAGGTCCTCCACGAGCGCGGAGAGGCGCCGGGCCTCCCGGGCGATGCGTCCGATCGCGGGCTGATGAGCGGCGAGCGCCGGGTCGCGGGCGAAGCGCACCTCGAGGATCTGGGCCTGGCCCAGCAGCGTCGTGAGCGGGGTCTTGAGGTCGTGCGCGGCGGCGGAGACGAAATCCTCCTTCAGCTTGGCGGAATCCTCGAGCGCCTGGACGCGCGCGGCTTCGTCGATGAGCGCGCGGCTCTCGAGGACGACCGCGGCCTGGTCTGCGAGGAGCTGCGCGAGCGCCAGGTCGTCATTCGAGAAGACCGGCTGATGCGCCGCGAACGCCTCGAGCACCCCGATGCGGCGCGATCCCGCCGTGATCGGAGCCACGAGGATCGGGCCGACGTGCGCCCGCCGGTACGCGTCGGCGTGCTCCGGATGTGCCCGCGCGGCGTCGGGGAAGAATTCGGCCCGCTGGGACCCGAAGACGCGCGAGGCGAGGAACCGGCTGTCTTCGGGGACGAGCTGCGGCAGGGCGCCCTGCCCGTTCTCGAACCGCAGCGCTCGGGCATCGGGGTCGTACAGCCCGATCGCGGCTCGCGCGCCGAAGGACTCACCCGCTCCACGCTGGAGCTCGCTGATGATCGCGTCCGTCGTGGGCAGCCGCGGCAGCGTGCCGGCGCGCGCGAGGAACGCACGCAGCTCGGGTTCCTGCCAGTACCGGCGGAGCTGCGCCGGCGGCGCGAATCCGAGCAGCCACGCTGCCGCCGCGAACAGCGCGAGCACCTGCGTGGCGCCGGAAACGAGCCCCGCCCAGCTCGGCGCGATCGTGCTGCCGGCGGCGACGAGGACCGCGAGCCCGAGGAGGCCCATCCCCGCCGCAACGGCCTGCGTGCGGCGCTTCGTGACGCCGGACGAGCGCCGGGCGAGGCGGACGAAGCCGAACGCGACGTACATCGCGACGATGCCGAAGTACGCAAGGAGGAAGAGCGTCGCGGTCGGGTCGATCGGTGAGCCACTCGTGACGACGATGATCGCTGAGGCGATCAGCCCGCCAAGCGTGGCCGCCCGCACGAGGAGGGGCACGTCGGCGAAGTCGTCGAGCAGACGGAGCATGAGGTACGGCAGGGCCATGACCAGGATCGCCGCAATGGAGCTGGTCACCACGTTGCTCGTGACGCCGAGGAGCTGCAGGGCCGGGCTCTCGAGCACCGCGGCCGCGATCGCGCCGAAGAAGACCGCGGTGTCCACCGCGGTGCGGGTCCGGAGGCGCGAGGCGGCGAGCGTGACGAGCACGAAGATGCCGACGAAGAGCGCGTTCGTGAGGCCTTGGATGAGCTGGAGCGCCGTCATTGGCGCGGAATGCTACTGGCCGGATCGGTCGTTGAGCATCGCCCGAATGGCTTCTCGGCTCTCGCTGGATCGCTCCGGAACCGGTGCCTGCGCCGGTGGGACGATGATCGCTTGCTCGGCCGACTGGTCGCCGGCGGCGGCGTGCGGTGACTCCGCATCCTCCGGACCCCCCGCCGCGCGGATGAGGGTGCGCTCCGCGTCCGGCGAGTCGAGGCCGATGAGCTTGTCGACGAGCTTGCGGTTGCGCATCGAGCGCGCGAGCGCGCCGAGGACCGCGGGGTTGCGCAGCGCGTTGGGGTCCTGCTGCGCGAGCGGCGTGAGGGCGACCTCCTGCGCGAGCTCCGTCGACGAGATCGTGACGTTCTCCTTCTTCGCAAGGGCGTCGAGCACGAGCAGCGACTTGGCGCGACGCTCGGCGGTCTCGCGCCAATCGGCGCGGATCTCGTCCTCGGTCTTGCGCGCCTGCAGCAGGAACTGCTCCCAGCCGAGGCCCTGATCCTTCACCCGGGCTTTGAGGTCGGCCATCAGATGGTCGAGCTCGTCGGACACCAGGATCTCCGGGACCTCGACGGTCGATGTGTCGAGCAGCTGCCCGAGGAGCTTCTCGGCCGCCGCGTCGCGGGCCTCGTGGAACGCGGCATGCGCGAGCTCGCTGCGGACGGCCTTGTCGAGATCCACGAGCGTCGTGACGCCGACCGTCTTCGCGAACTCGTCGTCCAGGTCCGGCAGGATCTTCTCCGCGACCTGCGACACGTGCGCGGTGAACGCGCCGGTCTTGCCGCGCAGATCCTCGTCCGGATAGTCGTCGGGGAACGCGAGCTCGAACTGCTTCGTGTCGCCGGCTTTCGTTCCCACGAGCGCATCGGCCAGACCCGGGATCGCGTAGTCCGTGCCGAGCTCGAGGTGGGCGTTGCGGCCCATCGGCGGCATCTGCTTGCCGTCGAGCTTCACGTCGAGATCGATGGTCAGCACGTCGTTCTTCTCGGCCGCACGCTCGACGGGCCGCAGGTCCGCGTGGTGCTCGCGCATCCCGGCGATGGTCTGCTCGACCTGCTCGTCGGTGATCGGCGTCGGCTGGACGGTCACGCCGGCCGCGGCCGGGTCGCCGAGCGCGACGTCCGGGCGGACCGGCACGGTGGCCGTGTACTTGAGCGGCTTGCCGGGCTCGAGCTGGCTCACTTCGACGTCCGGCCGGTCGAGCCAGTCGATGTTCTCGAGATCCGCGATCTCCTTGAACGTCTCGTCGACGACGTCGGCCGCCGCGTCCTCCCAGAGGTGGTCCGCGCCGTACGTGCGCTCGTAGAGGGCGCGCGGCGCCTTGCCCGGCCGGAAGCCCGGGATCTTGGCGTGCTGGACGTGCTTCGCGAACGCGCGGTCGCTCGCGCGCTCGAGCCGGCCGGCGTCGACCTCGACGTTCATCGCCACGATCGAGCCGGGCTTGCGCTCGATGGTGTGGGTGAACGAGCGAGAAGGCTCGGGCGCGGGCGCGGGCGTGTGGGTCGGCGGCTGCTCTGTGGTCATGGAGACATCAAGTTTAGGGCTCCGCGGCCTATGCTGGCGAGCACCCCGATGTACTTCTACGAGATCCACGAGCCCGACGACGACCTCGGCACCGCGGTGCTGCTGTCCCACGAGGACCGCTTCTCACCCGAGGAGTTCTTCCGCATGGTCAAGAAGGCCCGCGACCTCGTGAAGGACAGCTTCGAGGAAGCCTCGCTGCCCGAAGCCATCGCGAACGAGCTCGAGCGATCGAGCCGGTTCGTACACGTCACCGACGAGCGGCTCCTCGCGTCCGTGAGCGTCGGCGACACGGACCAGGACACCTTCCTCGTCGCCACTGACGAGGGCGTGCGGACCGTGTACGTCGAAGGCGATGAGCCGAAGCCCAATGGCGACCGCCGCAACTAACAAGGCGCGCGTCGGCTTCGTCGGCCTCGGCATCATGGGCCTGCCGATGGCCCGGAACGCCGTCACGGCAGGGTTCCCGGTCACGGTCACGAACCGCACCCAGGACAAGGCGGAGCCGCTCCGGTCCGCAGGCGCGACCGTCGTTGCGACGCCGCGGGAGGTCGCGGAGCGCTCGGACATCGTCGTGACGATGGTCACGAACGCACCCGACGTCGAGACGGTCACGTTCGGCGCCGACGGGATCGCCGAGGGTGCGCACGACGGTCTGCTGGTCATCGACATGAGCAGCATCTCCCCCGTCGCGGCGCGCTCGTTCGCGGAACGCGCGCAGGCGAAGGGCTTCAAGACGCTCGACGCGCCGGTGTCGGGCGGCGAGATCGGCGCGATCGAGGCACGGCTCTCGATCATGGTCGGCGGCGACGACGGCGACGTCGAGCGCGCGCGCCCGCTGTTCGAGGCGCTCGGCAAGACCATCGTCCACATCGGTGGCCACGGTGCAGGGCAGGCCTGCAAGCTCGCGAATCAGATCGCGGTCGCGATCAACAACCTCGGCGTGTCCGAGGCGCTCGTCTTCGCCGCGGCGATGGGCATCGATCTCGAGCGCACGCGTCAGGTCATCGCCGGCGGCGCGGGCAGCTCGTGGGCGATGCAGAACTACGCGCCCAAGATGCTCGCCGGCGACTTCAAGCCGGGCTTCATGGTCGATCACCAGCAGAAGGACCTGCGGAACGTGCTGGACGCCGCGTACTCCGCGCACGTATCGCTGCCCGGAACGGCCCTGGCGCACGCCCTGTACAACGCGCTGCAGCAGGACAGCGGCGGACGGGAAGGCAACCTCGCGATCATCAAGGTCATCGAGAAGCTCTCGGGGATCGAAGCGCGGACGCGGTCCTGACGCTCGTCGGTCTCGCGATACGCTTTTCGTCGGGCGAGTGGCGAAACGGCAGACGCGGCAGCTTTAGGAGCTGTTGCTCGTAAGAGCGTGAGGGTTCAAGTCCCTCCTCGCCCACTGAACCGAGGAGTCCGTCTGCGCGAGCTCGCTCGCGCGAGACGGCGACGACGGTCGAGGAAGGCTGCGCAGCAGCCGTACCGGCGGTCACCCCATGCACGGTGACGCACGTTTCGGCGGATAGGTCATTACTACGGCGAGGAGGTCGACGGCGACACGGTCGTCCTCACGCACGAGTTCCTCTCGCACATGCGCGGCGCCGAGCGTCCGAGCGTGACGCTCGCCGCGGGCGCGCTCCCGAAGCGCGACCTGATCACGTATCGCCGCGGCTCGGTGCGGATCAAGGACCGTCCCGCCCTGGCACGGGCCGCGTGCGAGCGCTACGAGATCGGGCGCCGCGAAGCCACCCGGCTCATGGAGACCGCCCGCCCGGCCTGAGCCCAGCTCGGCGGTCCGTCAGGCGCGTCATTGACGACCACCCATCCCGGGGCGCACCCTCATTTACGAGCCGTCATGAGACGGCGTCATGACGGGGGGGGCAAGGCATGGTCATCAGCTGGACGCGGCTGCTCGGGACGGCGCGCGTCACGATCCATACCCACGACCAGGCCTTGGCGGCCTCTGTCGAGCACGGCCTCCGCGAGCATGCTCAGCTCTCGGTCGACCCGGGCATCCACCGCCGCGATGCGACCGTCCCCCACGTCGTCCTCCTGGATCTTGATGGCGCGCACTCGATCGAGACGCTCCGCGCGTACACCCAGGGAGCGGCGCCCGTCCCGACCATCGCCCTGACCCGGACGGTCGACCTGCAGCCGCGGCTCGCGGCCTACGCCAATGGCGCGGACGACGTGATCGGGATCCCGGTCGCCGAGGCCGAGCTTGCCGCGCGGATCCGCGCGCTGCTCCGGCGGTCGTACGGGACCCGGCTGTCGTTCGTGCCCATGGTCAAGGTCGGCGACCTCGAGATCGACGTCATGGAGAACCGAGTTCGCTGCGGCGCGACGGTGCCGGAGCTCACGAACACCGAGCAGGCGATCCTGTTCGTCCTCGCGTCGAATGCCGGGCACACGGTGAGCCGCGAGATGATCCGGCGAAGCGTGTGGGGGGCCGCCAACGCGCCGCCGAGCAACATCGTCGATCGCCACGTCCGTTCGCTGCGTTCCAAGCTCGGCGACTCGTGGCGGTCGCCCCGATACATCGCGACCGTACGCCAGGCCGGGTACCGGTTGGTGGCAGCATGAGGGGCGACCCGATGAAGCTCGTGAAGTTCGTCTG
>DATCQC010000210.1:0-4391 GCA_036569685.1 Candidatus Limnocylindria bacterium
CAGAGCGGGTCTCGACGACGCTGTCGCGCGCGCCGCCGCCTGCCGTTAGATAACGAAGGACCGGGGCGCACCGCGCCCCGGTCCGGACAGAGATCCTGTCGCGATGCGGCCGTGCCGGCTACTGCGTCGCCTTCGCGCAGCCTGGCGGCGGGGTCGCACCCGGACGGCCGGGCGGGCCGGTGTGCACGTTGTTCGTGTCGCCACAGCCCCAGCCGGGCTTCGTCCCGGTGGTGCCGGCCTGGTTGGTCTCCTGCCCGCTGGAGACCGTGGTGGTCGTTTCCGTGTTCGTCTCGGTGTTCGCGGTCGTCTGGTGGGACGCCGCGTTCGCGTTCGACGCGACCGTCGACGGGTTCGAGCCGCCGGTCAGGGCACTGAATACCGCGCCTGCGACCGCGCTGGCCTGGTCGGGCAGGCTCGGAGCGGCGCCGAGCGCCGCGGGGATCGTCGAATCCTGGTTCGAGTCCGTCGTATCCGCGCCAAGCGCGGCGGAGCCGAGCGCGAGCACGAGCGCGCCGCCCACTAGATAGGTCCAGAGCTTCGGCTTGGCCATTGACTACCTCCAACTGCTTGTGCGCGTGGCTTGCGTTCGTGCGGGCAGGCTCGAGCCATCCCGCCGTCGGTCTTACTACCCTCAACGCCGGGGCGTCCCAGTCGTTAGGGGCCCCACTTTGCGACAGGCGAAACGACCGTACGGTTGAGCGCCCGAACCGCCGCCCCATGGACGGCCGGCGCCCGGCGAGCGCCGACGGAACGCCTGTGGCCGAAGCCCCGGCGGACGCCTCTAGCATCGCGCGGGTGAGCCGGCCCGGCTGGACCGTGGTCGCGGTCTATGCGGCGCTCTCGCTCGCGCTCGGCGGTCAGTGGATCGCCGCGAAGCTCGGCGTCACCGCGGTACCGGCGCTCGAGCTCTCGACCGTGCGCTTCGCGATCGCGAGCGTCGTGCTCCTCGCCGCATGCGCGTTCACCCGGACGCCGCTCCCGCTCCGCCGCTGGCGTCCGATCCTGGGCGCCGCGGCCTGCGGCGTGCTCGGATTCAACACGCTCGCGTTCGTGGGGCTGAGCTACACGCCGGCGTCGGACAGCGCGCTCATCATCCCGACGGTCATCCCGCTGGCGACCGCGCTCTTCGCGACGCTGATCCAGGAGCGGTTCACGCGGGTGAAGGCCATCGGGTTCGCGGTCGCGAGCATTGGCGCGACGCTCGTCATCGGCGGCGGGCAGCAGGGTGGCGGCGACGCGACCTCGCTCCGCCTGCGTGGTGACCTCATGGAGCTTGGCGCGGCCACGGGCTGGGCCGCGAGCCTGACCATCGGCGCGATCGTCCTGCGCAAGGAGAACGTGCTCGGATACGTGACGTTGATGGTCCTCATCGGCGCGCTGCTTCTGGCACCGCTTGGCCTACTCGCGCAGGGCTACCGCGACGTCCCGTCGTGGAGGTCGGATACCTGGATCGCGGCTGGCTCCCTGGGAGTGGTCTCCACCGCCATCGCGTTCGTCCTGTTCTTCTGGGCCGTGCATCGGTTCGGTCCGAGCCTCGCCGCGATGGTCTCGTACCTGACCCCGGTGTCCGCGCTCATCCTCGCGTTCGTCGTCCTAGCCGAGCGCCCGCTGCCGCTGCAGCTTGCCGGCGGCGCCGTGATCGTGATCGGCGTTCGCATCGCGGCGCGTCGTCCGCCCGCGCCGCGCCGCCAGGTGGCCGCGACCGCCTGAGGGATCCGCGCTCGTGCGCCATCTGGCGCGACCGCTGGGCGGTCCCGACGGACGCTCAGCGTCGAGCGGGAACGGGTGGCACGGGCGAACCGCGGACCGGGACGGGTTGCGGGAGCGGGTTCACCAGGCGCAGGGGGGCCGGAGCGACGCTCCGGATCGGCGCCATCGTCGCGGCCGGCGCCGCGGCCGGGGCACCTTCAGGACCGAGCGGCACCGGCAGTCGGCTCACCAGCACGAGCCCGACGACGCAGGCTCCCATCGTCCACGCGACGTAGAACGGCCAGCGCTGCTCCGGCGCCGGCACGGGGTCGAGATCCGTGAGCGAGCCGGAGGTCATCCGCTTGGACAACGGACGCGCGGGGAGAGCGTCACGTTCGTCAATACAAGGTGGGCCGCGAGACGGTTCCGGGCGGCTAGAACCGCACCGACTGCACCGCGTCGAAGAGCGGACCGGGGACGACGCCCGCCGCGACGATCGCGATAGCAAGGAGCAGCGCCACGGCCGTGCCGACGCGCATCCGCGGCGGCGCGACCCGATCGAGCCGCGGCGCGGCGAAGCACGCGAGCACCAGCCGCAGGTACGCCGCGGCGCTCGCGACGCTCGTAAGTGCACCGAGGACGACGAGCCAGAGCAGCTGCGCGCGGACCGCGGCCTCGAGGACGAAGACCTTCGAGAGGAAGCCCACCGTCGGCGGTACGCCGACGAGCCCGAGGATGAGCAGCGCGAGCGCGAGCACGGCGAGGGGCCGCCGGCGCGCGAGCCCGGCGAGATCCTCGAGCACCGGCTCGCGCTGCGGCAAGATCGCGATCAGCGCGAACAGCCCCAGCGCGACCGCGCAACAGGCGGCGAGCGCGAACACGGCGGCCGGTAGCGCGGCACTCGCGCCCGCCGCGGCGACGTAGCCGAGCTGCGCGATCGTCGCGTACCCGACGAGCCGGCGGACGCGGCGCTCCGCGATCGCGGCCAGCCCCGGTACAGCGAGCGCGAGCGCCGCGAGCGACGCGAGCGACACCTGCCAGTCGAGTCCGACCTCGCCGGTCGCGGTCGCCGCGACGAGCCGCAGCACCGCGCCGATGACCGCGACGTTGATGACGATCGACCAGCGACGCCCCGGCGCGGTCGCGACGTGCGACACGAGGCCCGCGAGCGTGAGGCCCAGCCCCGCGAGGTAGAGCGGGTTGTGGGTCGCGCGACCAAGAGCCGCGTAGCCCGTTTCGCCGGTTGCCGCGTACAGGAGCGCGATGCCGTACAGCGCGACGGCCGAGCTCGTCGCGCCGAGAACGAAGTGCCGGGCCACGCTCTCGTCGCCGCTCGGCGTGTCGCGCCCGGTCAGCACGTAGAGCGGAATCGCGAGCAACGCGAGCCCGACGAACAGGACCACGAGGTCCGCCGCGGAGACGACCACGACCGCGCCGGACGCGGCGAAGAGCGCGAGCCCGACCTCGTCCTTCGATCGAGCGACCCGCCAGGGATCGGCGGCAGCGAGCACGCACGACACCGCGGTGACGATCGCGATGAGCGCGCCGAAGAACTCGCTCGGCCCATCCCGAGCGAGGCTCGGCGATGCGCTGCCCGTACCGCTCGCGAGCGCGACCACGGCCACGGCGACGGCCGCGACGGCTCCGAGCCACGCGAGCGTCCGCGGTCCGGTCCGCCGCGGGATCGCGAGGACGGTCGCGAGGACGGCGCTCCCGGCGAGCATGAGCGCCGGGACGATCGCGCCGAGCTCGGCCGCGCTCATCGCCGCAGCTCGGTGAGCGCGGCAGCCGTGCGGTCAGCGAGGTCGCCGACGGAGCGCGGCACGAGGCCGACCGCGATGACGAGCACGAGGAGCGCGATGAGCGGGCCGCGCTCCCGCCAGCCAAGCTCCGAGCCGCGCACCGCGGGTCGCCCGAAGAACACGGCGCGCAGTACGCCGGCCCCGCACACCGCGCAGACGACGGGCACCAGCACGGCGAGCAGACCGATGCCCGGCGAGCTCACGAACGCCGCAGCGACGATCAGCAGCTCGCCGGGCGCGCCGCTCGTACCCGGCAGGCCGACCAGCGCGAGGATCGCGACCACGAAGAACGCCTCCAGGACCGGAGCACGCGCCCCCAGCCCGCCCATGCCGAAGCCGAACGACCCGACCCGCCGGGCGAGCGAGGCCGCGAGCAGGAGGAGGACCGCGACGACGAGGCCGTGCGAGACGCTCGCGATCAATGCACCCTCGAGACCGTCGGGGGTCGCGAGGAACACGCCGACGGCGATGAGGTCGAGCTGCGCGAGGCTCGCGTACGCGATGACCGCGCGCGTGTCCCGCTGCCGGGTCGCGAGGATCGCACCGTACAGACCGCCCACCGTCGCAAGGGCCAGCAGGTATGGCGCGAGGTCGGCCATGCCGAGCGGGAAGATCAGGACGCAGACACGCGCGATCGCATAGACCGCCGTCTTCGAGATCACGCCCGCGAGGACGATCGCGACCGGCACCGGCGCCGTGATGTACGTTCGCGCAAGCCACGCGTGGAACGGGAAGAGTGGCAGCCGCATGGCGAACGCCGCGAGGAACAGCAACGCGAGGAGCACCTGGCTGGTCTCGGCGAGGCGGTAGCCGGTGAGCGCGGCGAACGAGAAGGTGTGCGCACCGGCGCCGAGGGCCAGGACCCCGGTCAGCAGGAGCGCGCTGCCCGCAAGCCAAAAG
>DATCQC010000211.1:0-4039 GCA_036569685.1 Candidatus Limnocylindria bacterium
GACCAGCTCCAGCGCAGCATCGACGACCTGAAACGCAGATTCTTCGGCGGACCTTGACCGGGTCACAAAAGGCCGCGCCTTTCGGCGCGGCCATTCGTCCGTAAGAGAGGACTGCCCCTAGCTGGCGCGCTTGAGCGAAGACGACGCGTGGTGCGACCGTACGGCGGCCGCCTGACGCGCGAGCAGCTCGCCCCGCCACGCCTTGCGGCGCTCAAGGGCCTCGTCATAACCGTGGTCATAGGAACGGACCGCTAGGAACCCGATAACGACGATCCCGAGTGCGGTGCCGAGCATCATCCCGAGGGCGAAAATGAGCATTCCCGTCTGCCTTTCCGCGCTCCCGGCGCGGTCCGTATTCCGGACGACCGAGTTGCACGCGACGTGCCACCATGGCCCTGCTTGATGGACCTGCCGCTCGCCGTCGAGGCCCGGGACGTCCGGAAACATTTCGGTTCCGTAACGGCGCTCGACGGATTGACGCTCGAGGTCAAAGCCGGCGAGATCTACGGCCTCCTCGGTCCCAACGGCTCCGGCAAGACGACGCTCATCCGCGCGCTCGCGGGGCTCGTCAGTCCCGACGGCGGCGACGTCCGGGTGTTCGGCGCCGGGCCGCGGACCGCCGCCGCCGCCGGGGCGATCGGTTACATGACCCAGGCCCCCGCGCTCTACGCCGACCTGTCGGTCGACGAGAACCTGCGGTTCTTCGGGGCGCTCCAGGGTGTGCCCGACGCGGACTCGCGGATCGAAGAGGCCCTTCGGCGGGTCGACCTGTTGGAACGCCGGCGCTCGACCGTGAGCACACTCTCAGGCGGCATGCGTACGCGCGTCTCGCTCGCTGCGACGCTGCTGCACCAGCCGCGGCTGCTGCTGCTGGACGAGCCGACCGTCGGCGTGGATCCGGCGCTGCGGCAGGAGTTCTGGGAGCACTTCCGCGCCCTCGCGTCGTCGGGCGTCACGCTCCTCGTCTCGAGCCACGTGATGGACGAGGCCGCGCGCTGTGACCGCCTCGGGCTCATCCGCGCGGGGCGCGTGCTGGCGCAGGGCACGTCGCGCGAGCTCATCGCCCGCGCCGGGACGAGTGATCTCGAAGGCGCATTCCTGACGCTCTCCGCGGTGCCGGTATGAATCTGCGCCGCGCCGGAGCGGTCGCCCGGCGGATCGTGCTGGGGTTCCGGCACGACCGCCGATCGCTCGCCCTCCTCTTCGTCGCGCCCATCGTCGTGCTCACGCTCGTCGGGGCGCTCTGGGGATCCCCCTCCACGGGCACGGTCCGTGTCATTGCCGCCGGCGACGTCGACCCGCAGCTCTACGAGGCCCTCCGCGGCACGAACATCCAGCTCCAGGCGATGGACACGCCCGCCGCCCTCGAGGAGGTCCGCGCGGGACGGGCCGACGCGATGATCGAGTTCACCGACCAGGGCGCGACGGTGACGGTCGAGGGCTCCGACCCCACCCGCACGAGCTCGTTCGTGAGCCAGATGGACGCCGCACTGACCGAGATCATCATCGGCTCCCCGCTGCGCGCGGCAGTCACCGTGAAGTACCTCTACGGCGGACCGAGCTACACCCTCCTCGACTACCTTGCGCCCGTTCTCGTCGCGGTCTTCGCGTACTTCTTCATCTTCCTGCTGTCGGCGGTCTCGTTCCTCCGCGAGCGCACGAGCGGGACGCTCGAGCGCCTGCTCGCGACGCCGCTCACGCGCGTGGAGCTCGTGCTCGGGTACCTCGGCGGCTTCGCGCTGTTCGCGCTCCTGCAGGCGCTCGTGATCCTCGCCTTCACCGTCTTCGTCCTGAAGGTGCAGTACCGCGGCAACCTCGCGACCATCTTCCTGGTCGAGGCGGTCCTCGTCGTCGGGGCCGTCTCGCTCGGCCTCGCGATCTCGGCGTTCGCCCGCAACGAGCTCCAGGCCGTGCAGTTCGTCCCGCTCGTGCTCGTCCCGCAGATCTTCCTCTCCGGGCTGCTCGTCCCGGTCGACCAGCTGAACGACGTCCTGCGCGCGCTCTCGATGATCTTCCCGCTCACCTACGCGAACGAGGCGTTGCGCTCGGTGATGGTGAAGGGCTACGCGCTGACGGATCCGCTCATCCTCCGCGATATCGGGATCCTGCTGCTCTTCGCCGTGGTCCTGGCCGTCGCGGCCGTCGGATCGATCCGCCGAGAGGTGGCCTAGTCAGCGGCCGGGACTTCCGTATCGTTCCGCGTGGCGGACATAAGGAGGCGCTATGCGACTCAGCTTGATGCCGAAGAAGAGCATCTTCTTCACGCTCTTCAGCCAGCATGCCCAGAACGCCCTCGAAGCCGCGCAGGCGCTGGAGAAGTTCGTCACCGACTTCACCTCGATCGAGGACAAGGTGCGGGACATCCACGCGATCGAGCACTACGGAGACAAGCTCACCCACCAGATCATCGCGGAGCTGAACGGGACGTTCGTCACGCCGCTCGATCGCGAGGACATCGTCGGCCTGGCCTCAAAGCTCGATGACGTCACCGATGTCTGCTGGGACGTCGCGGAGATGATCAGCCTGTACAAGGTGACGAGCATCCGGCCGGCCGCGATCCGCCAGGTCCGCACACTCGTGCAGGCGGCCACCGAGGTGGTCGCGTCGCTCGAGAACCTCGAGAAGCTCAAGGGGCTCGAGCCGCACTGGATCAAGATCCATACCCTCGAGAACGAGGGCGACGCCGTCTTCCGCGAGGCCGTCGCCGACCTCTTCGCCCGAACGACCGACCCCGTCGAGATCATCAAGTGGAAGGACATTCACGGGCTCATCGAGGTCGCGATCGACCGGTGCGAGGACGTGGCGAACATCGTGGAGATGATCGTGGTGAAGCACCGCTGATGGACATGGCCACGGCGATCGTCGTCGCGGTCGTCATCCTCGGTCTCGTCTTCGAATACGTGAACGGATTCCACGACGCGGCGAACGCCGTGGCGACGGTCATCGCGACGAGGGTGCTCACCCCGCTGCAGGCCGTGCTCATGGCCGGGACGCTCAACCTCGTTGGAGCGCTCGCGGGTACCGCGGTGGCGGCGACCATCGCGAAGGGGATCGTCGACAGCACGCGCGTCACCCAGGATCTGGTGCTCGCCGCGCTGCTCGCGGCGATCGCCTGGGACCTGATCACGTTCTTCGCGGCCCTGCCGACGTCGTCGAGCCACGCCCTCGTGTTCGGCATCATCGGCGCGGCCGTCTCGGTGCACGGGTGGGATGTGGTGATCGTGCCGGGCGTCCAGAAGACGAGCGCCGGCGTCGTCATCTCGCCGACATTGACGTTCACGGCCGGCTACCTGTTCATGCTCGCCCTGTACTGGGCGGTCCGGAACAAGTCCTCCGCGAGCGTCAACGCGTTCTTCGGCCGAGGTCAGATCCTCTCGAGCGCGTGGATGGCGTTCACGCACGGCGGCAACGACGGCCAGAAGACCATGGGGATCATCGCGCTCGCGCTCTACGGCGGAGGCATGCTCGGCGGGCAGCCCGCCGGGTTCATCCCGGACTGGGTGAAGTTCGCGTGCGCGATCTCGATCGCGCTCGGCACGGCGATCGGCGGCTATCGGATCATCAAGACGATGGGCATGCGGATCACGCTGCTGAAGCCGATCAACGGGTTCGTCGCGGAGACCACGGCCGGCGCGGTCATCGAGCTCGCCACCCGGCTCGGGATCCCGATCTCGACTACCCACGCGATCAACGGCGCGATCCTCGGCGTCGGCTCGACCCGCCGGCTCTCGGCCGTCCGCTGGGGCATCGCCGGCCGGATCATCACGGCCTGGGTGCTGACGATCCCGGGCTGCTTCGTCTTCGGCTGGGTCTTCACGCTCCTGATCCACGCGATCGGGATCCACGTCTGAGGCTCCGACGGCGCAGCGGATCGGCCGCGCCCACAAGCGAAACCCCCGTGTCCACAGCTCCTGACACCGAGCGCGATCGCCTGCGGAGGCTGCTCGCGGAGCTCCCGGACGCGATCGTCGTCGCCGACCGCGACGACGTCGTCCGGCTCGCGAACCCGCCGGCGACGCGGCTGCTCGCAGCCGGAGAC
>DATCQC010000212.1:0-4422 GCA_036569685.1 Candidatus Limnocylindria bacterium
CCACGAGACCACGCCGACGATGGACACGCCCGCCGCGAACCGATCGGGGTGCCGGGCGAGCGCGTACAGCGTCATGAAACCGCCGTAGCTGCCACCGGTGATGCCGATGCTCGTTCGGGTCCGCGATCTTCTCCTTCGCGAGCCAATCGACGCCGGCCACCACGTCCGCGAGATCGCCGCCGCCCCAGTCGCGGCGGTTCAGCTCCTGCCACTCGCGGCCGTAGCCGGTCGAGCCGCGCACGTTCGGCGCGAGGACGACCAGTCCGCGATTGGCGAGGAGCTGCGGGGTCGGATCCCACCAGCGGAAGTGCTGGCCGGTCGGCCCGCCGTGCACGTACATGACGGCTCCGGGCATCGTCCCGCGCACCGCCTCGGCATGCGGCACGTAGAGCAGGGCCGGGACCAGGCGACCGTCGGCCGAGGGGTAGCGGACATGCACCGGCTCGACCAGCACCTTCGGATCGATCTTGCCCCCCAGCGAATCGGTGATCGGCCGGAGCGTGACCTGATCGCCGTCGCGCACCCAGACGTCCGCGGGCCGGCGGGGCGACGTGAACGTCATCGCGACCGTCTCGCTGTCCGGTCCGACCGCGGCCACGCCGTACATCCCGGGCAGGTCGGCCACGGGCGTCGCCGCGTGCGACGCTGAAAAGACCCGATGGACCGCGCGGCTCGCGTCGCGGTCCTGGAGGTACACGACACCCCGGGCGTCCGGTCGCCAGACCGGCTCGAGCTCGTCGAACGGGTTATCGGTGAGGTAGCGCAGCCGGGTGGCCGTGGTGCCGTCCAGATCGGCGAGCGCGATCTCGCGCCGGCCGCGGGCGCTCGATGTGAACGCGATGGTCCGCCCATCCGGCGACCAGCGCGCGAACTGCGAATCGCCGCTCGCACTACCGCGTGTATCGAGCTTGACCGCGTCGCCGCCACCGGTCGGGATGAGATAGAGGTCGGCCTCCACCCGGGACGTCGTCCGCCACGACTCGAACAGGATCCACCTGCCGTCCGGCGAGAAACGTGGGCGCGCGTCCTCGAACGCGCCGTCGGTCAGCTCGCGACGCGCACCGGTCGCGCTCTCGAACAGCTGGATGCTGAACCGTTTCCCAGCGATGTTGGCCACGCAGGCGATCGAGCGGCCATCCGGCGACCACGCGATGTCCCGATGCATGGCGTCGTCGTCCGCGGAGAGCTTGCGCTCGTGCTCGCCATCGCGGTCGACGATCCAGATGGACATTCGCTCCGTTCCGTCGGCGTCGCGGGTGAACGCGATCTGCGTGCCGTCCGGGGACCACCGCGGCGAGACGCTCCGCGTGTCGGACTCGGTGAGCTGGATGATCCGATCGCCGGCGACCGGCGCGGTATAGAGCTCGTACGCGCCGGTGCGGTTCCACGAGAAGGCGACCTCCGTTCCATCGGGCGACAGGTCGATGCCGCCCCAGAAGAAGTCGACGCTCGGGAGCCCGCCGACGACGTCGACATCGAGCCGCGCGAAGGCGTCGCCGAGCGGGACCGGGCGGAAACCCGTCGCTGGTGGTGTGAGATCGGCGGGTGGATTCGCCATCGTGGTCGGCGGCGACGCGGTCGCGGCCGCGCCCCAGCCCTCCGCGAAGCTCCGCGGCCGCCCGGTCGCCGTGGCCGCCGGTGCGGCCGTGGCCGCGGCGGCGGCCCGCCCGGTGCGCGTGGGCCGGGGCGCCGCCTCGGTGCGTTCGCGGACCTGTTGCGCGACCACGAGCGTGTCGGGACCCATCGCCGCCTCGCGCGCCGACGTCTCGTCCGGCGGAACGATGAGCGGGTTCGGCTTCATCTGATCCTCGAGCCGGCCCTTGTAGGCGCGGTCCCAGGGCGCCTGGAGAAGGATGCCGAAGCGCTTCACCGGCTGGTGCAGCTCACGTTGCAGGAACAGCAGCGTGTCGCGGCCGGCGTTCCAGATCGGCGGGCGCCGCGCCGAAAGGACAGCCGAGAACTGAAGCGCGAGCAGCGCGCGGGCCGCATCGCTCCCGAGATCGAGGTCGCCGCAGAACAGCACGCCCCCGGCCTTGCGGCCGAGCACGACGGTCGCGCCATCCCCGTCGTCACCCACCCGGATGACACGCGCATCAGGCCGGACGAGATCCGCGGTCTTCAGGACGAGGTCCGCTCCGCCAGGCACGAAGGTCGCGTCGTCCTCGTGCGCGGCGATCTGGATGCCGAGCGCGTCGCGGTATCGCGCCGCGTCGCCGCCCCGTGCCCCGTTGGTGATGAGCAGCACCGATGCCGGGCCGGCGCCCCGGATCAGCCGGAGCGCCCGCTCGCTGAACGCGGGCGCGTCGATGAGCAGGTTGCCGCGAGCGCTGTCGAACACGATGTACTGGCGCTCGTCCTCGAGCGGCTCATAGAGCTCGAAGATCCACGAGCGAAGCTGGTGAATGTCCGTCTAATTACTCCTTACTCACCACGGTCGGGGTCGCCGGTCATGCTATGAGTTTCGGGAGGACGAGCGAGCCGTCCCGTCGCACGAGCTTCCGTTCGCTTTCGGCCCGTGCGATCGCGCGTTGCGCGACGGCTTCGTCCCAGTCGAACAGCCGGACGAGCTGCTTCTCGGTGACCGACCCCGCGAGCTCGAGCGTGCGCAAGACGAGCGCAGCGGTCGCATCGGCGGAGGTCAGGCGCTCGGCCGACTTGACCGTCTCGGGGTAGCGCCGCACGAAGAGGTCGTACGTGTAGTTGTAGTCCTCGCGGAATTCGCCGACCGCGCGGACACGTGCGACGTACATCAGGCGCTGCACGTCGTCGATCGCCTTCGCGTACGCCGCGCGACCCTCCTTGGACGTGATCCCGAGCTCGGCGCGCATGCGCTTTGTCTGGGTCTCGCCGTTCTGCGCGAGGAACTCGATGATCCGACGCGCGACGTCGGACAGCCGGCCGCCACGGACGTCGGCCTCGTGATCGTCGGCCTCACCCGCCCGGCCGAACGTCGCGTAGAAGGTCGGCAGCATCTTCATCGAGACGAAGGTCGGCTTCCGCGCGAGCAGCACGCCGTAGTAGAGCTTCTTCTCCTCCGGGAGCTCGTCCTTCCAGCCCCACATCCAGTTCCACTTCCGGTTCGTGTCGTTCGTGGAGAGGTGGTCGAAGCACGCCGGGATCGGGGCGTCGCCCGTGCGGAGCGTGAACGCGAACGCGAAGCCGAGCGCATCGACGAGCTTCACCAGGTCGGCGGCGTTGCGCACGCGATGCGCGCGCGTGACCTTCTCGCGGTGCTCCTCGACCTGCTTGGGCGTCTCGACCGCGCGGGTCACGAGAGAAAGAGCGCGACGAGGCCGCTCACGACGATGACGCGCATCGCGCGCGCCGCGGACCGCGCGAGCCCGACGTACTCGCGACGCGCTGCGCTCGTCTCCGGAAGGTCGTCGAAGTCAGGGACCTGCGCGCGGAACGCTCGGGCGACCGAGCCCGCCCACGCGCTCGCGTACAGCGTCGCCGCGGCCATGACCGCGATCGCGACCCAGCGCACGACCAGGCGCGGGCCGACGTCGGCGTCCTCGAACGCGAAGAGCTTCAGGCCGCTCGTGACAACCACGACGAAGAGGGCAACGCCCGCAAGCTGGTCGTAGCGGCGCGAGGGACCGCCCTGGACGATCGCGCCGCCCACGAGCACCGCGAGGGCCGCGTGATAGAAGAACTGCAGGCTGTCGAAATAGAGCGTATCCACGGGCCTTTCCAGCCTATGTCAGGAATTTCCGACTCGCAGCGTCGGTTATCCTTGTCGGACATGGGGAGCTATCGCGATTACTTCTCCGAGCTTCGCAAGCACGTGAACGAGGCGACCCCGCAGGAGGTCCAAGCCCTCTTGAAGGGCGACGTCCAGCTGGGCGACGTCCGCGAGAAGAACGAGTGGGACGAGGGGCATCTGCCCGGCGCCGCGTTCGTGCCGAAGAGCTACCTCGAGCAGTGGGCCGAGGATCGACTCCCGAGCAAGGACAAGACGACGATCCTCTACTGCGCCGGCGGGGTCCGATCGGTCATGGCCGCCGACGCACTCCAGAAGCTCGGCTACACGAACGTGATCTCGATGTCCGGCGGGTTCAACCGCTGGAAGGACGCGGGCCTCCCGTGGACGAAGCCCGAGACGCTCGCTCCCGAGCAGGCCCAGCGTTACTCGCGACACCTCCTCATTCCTGAGATCGGCGAGCGTGGCCAGCTCAAGCTGCTCGCGAGCAAGGTCCTCGTCATCGGCGCGGGCGGCCTCGGATCGCCGGCCGCGCTCTACCTCGCGGCGGCGGGCGTCGGTGTGATCGGCATCGTCGACTCGGACGTCGTCGATGCGACGAATCTGCAGCGGCAGATCCTGCACAACACCGAACGGCTCGGCCGGCCGAAGGTCGAATCGGCGCGCGAGACGATCGCGGCGCTGAACCCCCACGTGACGGTGAACGCGTTCCAGGAGCG
>DATCQC010000213.1:0-14887 GCA_036569685.1 Candidatus Limnocylindria bacterium
CGGCCGTCGGCCGGAGCGAGGTGCGCACGAGGGCGTCGGCCGCCCCGAACGCGTTCGCCCCGCCGGCAAATGTCGCGCTCGCGGCCTTCGTCACCGGTGGCAGCGGCAGGATCTTGAACGTCGCCTCGACCACGACGCCGAGCGTGCCGAACGAGCCGATGAACAGCTTGTCGAGGTCGTACCCCGCGACGTTCTTCACGACGCGGCCGCCCGCGCGCGCGATCGTCCCGTCCGGGAGGGCGGCCCGGATCCCGAGCAGGAGGTCGCGCACGCTCCCGTAGCGGTAGCGGCCGAAGCCGTTGCTGTTCGCCCCGATGACCCCGCCGACGGTCGCGCCGCGCGCGACGTGTGGCGGATCGAGCGGGAGGAACTGGCCGTGCGATGCGAGCGCGTCGCGGAGCGCCGCAAGGGATATCCCCGCGCGGACGGTGACCGTGAGGTCCTCCGGGACGTGGTCGACGATGCCGTCCAGGCCCGTGGTCTCGAGGGCGACGTCGGTCTCGGGCAGCCTGTCCGGGTCGCTCTTCGTCCCGCCCCCGCGAACCCGCACGGTGCGCCCGGCGTCCGCGCACGCGCGCAGGAGCTCGGCGCAGGCCTCGGGCGTGACCGGCCGCTCAGCGCGCGGCATTCAGCGAGAACTCCTTGCACTTCCCCGGCGTGGGGAAGACCTTGCCCGGATTCGCGAGCCCCAGGGGGTCGAAGGCATCCTTGACCCGCCGCATCACGGCCATGTCGACGGGTGAGTACTGGAGCGGCATGTAGCAGTTCTTCTCCATGCCGACGCCGTGCTCCCCGGTGATCGATCCGCCGACCTCGATGCACATCTCGAGGATCTCCCGGCCGGCCTGCTTGACGCGCTCGACCTCCGCCGGGCCCTTCGAGCCGTCGAACATGATCAGCGGATGGAGATTGCCGTCGCCGGCGTGGAACACGTTCGCGATGCGCAGACCGTATCGCTCGCCGACGTCGATGACATGGCGAAGGACCTGCGGCAGCTTCGTCCGCGGGATCACGCCGTCCTGGACGTAGTAGTCGGACGCGAGTCGGCCCATCGCGGCGAAGGCACCCTTCCGGCCGGCCCAGAGCTTGTCCCGCTCGAGGGCCGTGGTCGCGACGCGCAGCTGCGTCGCGTGCGACGCGCGGCAGATCGTCTCGATGCGCTCGAGCAGATCGTCGAGGCCATCGCGCACGCCGTCCACCTCGACGAGCAGGATGCCGCCCGCATCGAGCGGGTATCCCGCGCCGACCGACGCCTCGACGGCCTGCGTCGAGAGCTGATCCATCATCTCCATCGCGCTTGGCACGATGCCCGCGCCGATGATCTCCGAGACGGTGTTCGACGCGTCGTCCATCGTGGGGAACGCCGCCATGAGCGTGCGCTTGTCCTCCGGGAGCGGGGTGAGCTTCACGGTGATCTCGGTGACGATGCCGAGCGTGCCCTCGGATCCGACGAACGTGCCGACGAGGTCATAGCCGTCGTACTCGAGCGCCTTCCCGCCCAGCCGGACGACCGTGCCGTCGGAGAGCACGAGCTCGAGGCCGGTGACGTGGTTCGTCGTCACGCCGTAGGCCAGCGTGTGCGGTCCGCCCGAGTTCTCGGCCACGTTGCCGCCGAGCGTGCAGGCCTTCTGGCTCGATGGGTCCGGGACGAAGTAGAGGCCGCTCGGCGCCGCCGCGGTCGAGAGGTGGAGGTTCACGAGGCCGGGCTGCACCACCGCGCGAAGGTTCGGGACGTCGATCTCGAGGATCCGCGACATCCGCGCGAACGAGATCACCACGCCGCCCTCGACGGGGATCGCGCCCCCCGAGAGCCCGGTGCCCGCGCCGCGCGGCACGAGCGGGACCGCGTGCTCCGCGCAGAATCGCGCGAGCTTCGCGACATCGGCGGTCTCGCTTGGGAGCACGACGGCGTCCGGCGTCGCGATGTCGATCGCGCCGTCGTACTCGTACAGCAGGAGGTCCTCGCGCGCCCAGAGCACCTTGTCCGCTCCGAGCAGATCGCGCAGCGCGCCGGCGAGCTCCGCTCCGCGCAAGCCGGCGCGAACGATCGCCGGCGCCGCGGTCACGTCCCCGTGCTCTCGCGCGCCCGGAGCGTCTCGCTCAGCTCGCTGGCGGCGCGTCGCATCTGCGGGACGAACTCCACACAGCGCTGCTTCGACATCCGGCTCGTCGGACCTGAGATCGAGATGGCGGCGACCGGCGCCCCGATCGGCCCGACGGCGACGGCCACACAGCGGACGCCGTCGTCGTACTCCTCGTCATCGAGGGCGTAGCCGCGCTCGCGCGCCTCGTCGAGCGCGCGCGCGAGAGAGGCACGGTCGACGAGCGTCTTGGTGGTGTGGGGCCGCAGCTCCGTGCGGTCGAGGAGCGCGTCGCGGCGCGGCTGGGGCAACGATGCGAGCAGCGCCTTGCCCGCGCCGGTCGCGTGCAACGGGACGCGGTTGCCGACGACGGTGAAGAGCCGCACGACCTGCGGGCTCGCGGCGGTCTCGATGTACACGGCCATGGTGTCGTCGAGGACGCTCAGATTGGCGGTCTCCCGCGTGGCCTCGACGAGGGCCTGGAGAAGCGGGCGCGCCGCGAGGCGCAGCTCGTTGTACCGGCTGCGGCCCTCGGCCAGGGTCGCGACCTTCGCGCCGGCGTAGTAACGGCTGGTGTCCGGGTTCTGCCGCACGTACCCCCGGCGGAGGAGCGTCGCGAGGAGGCGGTGGACCGTGCTGACATGGAGCTTCGTCCGGGCAGCGAGCGCCGTGATGCTGACCTCGCCGTCCGCGCCGGCCAGGGCCTCGAGCAGATCCAGGGCGCGGTCGACCGACTGGACGGAGCGCCGCGACCGGCGCGGCTCGGTGGCTTCTTTCACTCCTCGGAACTGCCCATCTGAGGAGTGAAATCATATGCCGCGCCGCCGTTCCTATCCTTTTCACATGCCGAACGCCGCCGACCGCCGGACCACGCTGCTCGCCCAGGCGGCCTCGTTCCCCGCGTCGCCCGGCGTCTACCTGTTCAAGGACGCGCGGGGCCGGGTGCTGTACGTCGGGAAGGCGGACCTCCTGCGCGACCGGATCCGCAGCTATTTCGGGCCGAGCCTGGACGTGCGCCACGTCCGGCTCGTCGAACGGGCCGAACGCCTCGAGTACATCCTCACGGGCAGCGTGTCCGAGTCGTACCTGCTCGAAGCCAACCTCATCAAACAGCACCGCCCGCGGTACAACATCCGGCTCAAGGACGACAAGTCCTATCCGTACGTGAAGGTCACGCTCGGCGAGGACTTCCCGCGCATCCTCCGCACGCGGCAGCTCGGCGATCGCACGGCGCGCTACTTCGGCCCGTACGCGAACGCGAAATCGGTCGACGAGTCGCTCGACCTGCTGCAGAAGCTCTTCCCGTACCGCACGTGCAAGCTCACCATCACCGCGGCCGAGGATGGCCGCGGCCGAACGATACCGCCAAGCGCGCTCCCGGGCGGACGGCCGTGCCTGCTCTATCACCTGAAGCGCTGCACCGCGCCGTGCGTCGGCGCGACGACGCGCGAGGAGTACCGGGCGACGGTCGAGCGCAGCGTCCAGTTCCTCGAGGGCCGGTACGACGCGCTCGCGCGGGACCTGCGCAAAGAGATGCTCACCGCGTCCGAGTCCCTCGAGTACGAGCGCGCCGGCCTGTTGCGCGATCGGGTCACGGCCATCGAGCGGACCACCGATCGGCAGGAGGTCCACGCGTACAAGGGCGACGACTTCGATGCGCTCGGCGTCGCGCTCGCCGAAGGTGACGCGGCCGTCCAGCTGCTCCGCGTTCGCGATGGGACCATCGTCGGCCGGGATCAGTTCTTCCTGGAAGGCGCCGAGGGCGCGACGCCCGGCGAGGTGCTCGGGTCGTTCCTGCGTCAGCACTACGCCGCCGCGGCGACGTTCCCGCCGGAGATCGCGGTGCCGGAGGCGATCCCCGATGCCGCGACGTTCGTCGCGTTCGCCGAGGAGAAGCGTGGGACGCACGTCGAGCTGCACGTCCCCGTGCGCGGCAAGAAGCGCCGGCTGATCGAGCTCGCGGTGCGGAACGCGCAGGACGCGCTCGAGCAGGAGCGGGTGCGCTGGCTGGCCGACAAGGGGAAGACGGACTCCGCGCTCGCGGAGCTGCAGCAGGCCCTCGGGCTCGAGGGCCCACCGAAGCGGATCGAGTGCTTCGACGTGAGCCACGTCCAGGGCACGAACGTCGTGAGCTCGATGGTCGTCTTCGAGGACGGCAAGCCTGCGAAGCAGAGCTACCGGCGATTCCGCGCGAAGCTCAGCGATCGCAACGATGACTTCGCGAACATGCGCGACACATTGAGGCGACGGTTCGCGCGGAGCGCAGCCGGCGAGTCCGACGGGTGGCCGGTGCCGGACCTGGTCATCCTCGATGGAGGGAAGGGCCAGCTCGCGGAAGGCATCGGCGCGCTCTCAGATGCGGGCCTGCTCCAGATCCCGATCGCCGCACTGGCCAAGGAGCGCGAGGAGCTGTTCGTGCCCGGCCGGCCGGATCCGATCCTCCTGCCGCCGCGCTCTCAGGGGCTGTTCCTGGTGCAGCGGATCCGGGACGAGGCCCACCGGTTCGCCGTCACCTATCACCAGCAGCTCCGCGGCAAGCGGGCCGTGCAGTCGATCCTGGACGAGATCCAGGGTGTCGGGCCCGCGAAGAAGCGCGCGCTCCTGCGGAAATTCGGCTCGGTGAAGGGCATGCGGGACGCGACCGAGGCCGAGCTCGCCGGCGTCGCCGGGGTGGGCCCGGCGCTGGCGGAACGCATCAAGCAGGCGATCGACTGACCCGTTGAGGTCGACCTCAACGATCCGCATATTCCGCTACACAACGTTGAGTTTACGTTGACAACCAGCGATGCCGAGCGGAAAGTCGGTGCATGGCGAATCCGGTCATCGGCCGCTGTCCCATCTGCAACGAGTCCCTGCGCGTCGTCCGTCTCGATTGCGAGGGCTGCGGAACGCGCATCGAGGGCACCTTCACCCTCGGACGGTTCCAGGCGCTGACCTCCGACCAGACGGAGTTCCTCGAGACATTCATCCGCGCGCGCGGCAATTTCAAGGACGTCGAGCGCGAGCTTGGGATCTCGTATCCGACCGTCCGGTCGCGGCTCGACGCGGTGATCCGCGCGCTCGGGTTCCCATCGCAGGCCGAGCCTGATCGCGAGGCCGAGCGCCGCAAGGAGATCCTTCGCGAGCTCGCCGAGGGCAAGATCGCGCCCGACGACGCCGCGACGCTGCTGGAGGCTGAGTGATGAGCGACGAGAACGAGGCCCGTCGCAAGACGGCCCGCGAGGAATTCGAGCAGGCGCGCGAGCGCTACTACCAGATGCGCCAGCAGGAACGAGACATGCGCCACCAGGAGCGCGACATGCGCAAGCAGGAGCGCGACGCGGAACGCGAGGCCAACGAGCGCGAGCGCGAGCGATCGCGCGACGAGCGCCGCACGCTCCGCGATGAGATCCGCCGCGGACTGCACACGAGCCTCGGCAACGATCTCGGCCACCACATCGGCCGGAGCATCCGCGAGTCCATGAGCTTCAACTTCGATCTCGGCGATCTCGCCGGCGGCGAGGAGTACTCGGAGCTCGTCGAGCGTGAATTCACGGTCGGTCACCTCCCGCGGCTGCACGTCCACAACGTCTCCGGCGACACGAAGATCTCCGCCGGGGAGGACGGCCGGATCCAGGTCAAGGCCCGGAAGCGCGTCCGTGGGACGAGCGAGGAGCGCGCGAAGCGGCTGCTCGAGAACGTCGAGGTCCGCATGGACCAGGAGGGCGACAGCGTCACGCTGAAGCCGCACCTGTACGAGCAGGATCGCGGGTGGGCCGATCTCTTCCGCGGCGGCCGCGTCGCGGTGGACTTCGAGATCACCGTGCCCCGCGAGGTGCGCATCGAAGCACACACCGTGAGCGGTGACCTGGAGCTCGCCGCCACGCGCGGTCCGCTCGAGGCCCAGAGCGTGTCGGGCGACGTGCGCCTGGACGACGTGCAGGGTCCGCTTCGGCTGAAGACCGTGAGCGGCGACGCCATCGTGTCCGACTACGCGGGCCAGCTGATCGCGAACACCGTGAGCGGCGACCTCACGTTCGAGCGCGTGCGGCTGCATGGCTCGGAGATCGTCACGGTGAGCGGCGAGGTCCGCATCGACGGCGAGCTCGACAAGGCGCGCGACCACCGCCTCAAGACGATCAGCGGCGACGTTGACCTGCGGCTTACCGGCGGCTCGTACGACATCCGGTTCAGCAGCATGAGCGGCGACCTCGACAGCGAGCTCGAGGGCGAGGTCAGCGTCACCGGGCGCCGCGACAAGCACGTCATGATCGGCGCGGCAGAGACGAAGGTGACCGTGAAGACGATGAGCGGCGATCTCGAGATCCGCGCCTCCGGCGGCGAGGCACCTCTGGCGACCGAGACGTCGGAGATGGCCAGCGAGCCGGTCGATGACGTCGAGCGCACCGAGCCGATGGCCCCGCTGTCGGCCACGCCTCCGGCGGGATCGCGTTCGGGGGTCGACGTGCGCGACCTTCTCGACCGCGTCGCGAAAGGTGAGCTCGACGTCGACGCCGCGGCCGCCGCGCTGGACGCGCAGCGCGACCGCTGATGCCGAGCGAAGAGGGCAAGCAGGTCCTGAAGCTCCTCGCAGAGGGGAAGATCGATGCCGAGCAGGCGTACCGGCTGCTCAAAGCGATCGGTGACGTCGACGAAGCCGGCGGGCACGCCCCACGCGCTCCGCAGCCGCCGGGCGGGGAGCGGCCGCTGTTCCCGCCCGACGCGCCGATCCCACCGGGTCTCGGCCGGCGGACGCTTCGCATCATGGTCACCTCCGGCGGCAAGTCGAAGGTGAACATCGCGATCCCGCTCGGGATCGCGCGGATGGGCAAGACGAAGATCGCCGCCAGCGGCCTCGTGCGGGAGCAGCTCGCGAAGTTCGGCATCGACCTGGACGACGTGCTCAGGCACATCTCGCACTCGGGTCCGATCGTCGACATCTCCGACGGCGACGATCGGGTCCTCATCGTCGTCGAGTGATGCTCGCGTCCGCGCCGGCGGTCGAGGTCACCGGCCTCACCAAGATCTTCGAGAAGGGCCGCCGCACGATCTGGCAGCGGATCCGCCGCGAGCCCGACAAGCGCGAGCGGTTCGTCGCCGTCAAGGGCATCGACCTGCGCGTGGAGCGCGGCGAGATCTTCGGCGTCCTCGGCCCGAACGGGGCGGGGAAGACCACGACCCTCCGCATGCTCGCGACGCTGCTCGAGCCGACCAGCGGTGAGGTGCGGGTCCTTGGGATCGACGTGACGACGCACCCGCGTGAGGTCCGCGCCAGCCTCGGTGCCATGCTCTCGGGCGAGCGGAGCCTCTACTGGAAACTCACGGCGCGGGAGAACCTCGAGTACTTCGCTGCGCTCTACCACGTGCCGCCGAAGGCGCAGCGGGCCCGCATCGACGGCGCGCTTCTCGCGGTGAAGCTCGCCGATCGGGCCGACGACTACGTCGAGCGCTACTCCACCGGCATGCGCCAGCGCCTGGCGCTCGCGCGGGCGCTGCTGCCCGACCCGCCCCTCGTGATCCTGGACGAGCCGACCGTCGGCCTGGACCCGCAGTCCGCGCGGGATCTGCGCGACCGCGTCCGGGAGCTCAAGCGCCAGGGCCGCACCGTGCTTCTGACCACCCACTACATGGAGGAGGCCGACCAGCTCTGCGACCGCATCGCGATCATCGACCACGGCGAGATCGTCGCGCTCGACACGCCGGCGGCGCTCAAGCGGCGCATCCGAGCGGAGGAGGTCGTGAGCCTCGAGATCGCGATGGCCGGCGGGACGGGGGTAGGGGCCCCCGAGCCCGTGTGGGCGCCGATGCTCGCGCGCCTCGCGAAGACCGCGGTGATCGCGCGGAGCGAGCGGCACAACGGAACCCTGGCCGTCACCGCACACTGCACGTCCGCCCGCGACTTCGTTCCTGCGGCCTTCGATGCGGCGCGCAGCGAGGGCGCCACGATCCAGCACGTGGAGGTCGTGCCGGTGTCCCTCGAGGACGTGTTCATCTCGCTCACCGGCCGCGAGCTGCGCGAGTGAGTGTTGCCGTCGCGGCGGCCGACCTCCGGGCGCTCGGGGCGGCCGGGCGCATGTCCTTCCGCACGCTCCGTCGCTACCCCGCGAACCTCATCGGCCAGATCTTCTGGCCGGTGATGCTTCCGGCGGTGTGGGTCCTGATGGGCCAGGCGTACTCGGGCGGTGGCGATCCGCAGGCGCTCGACGCGTTCTCGGCCCGCGCGGGTACGAGCGGGGTCACGCTTTTCGTCTTTGTCGGCTACGCGATGTACATGTGGTTGAGCACGCTCCTCTGGGGCCCTGGCACCGCGCTCCGCCAGGAGCAGGTGCGCGGCTCGCTCGAGGCGGTGTTCCTCACGCCCGTATCCCGGCTGGTGCCACTGTTCGGACCGACGCTCACGAACATCGTGTGGGTGCTATTCCAGCTCGTGGTCATGGGTCTCGCGGTCTGGCTCCTGTTCGGGGTCGTGCTGCCGCTGCAGGGGATCCTCCTGACGCTCCTCATCACGTTCACGGGACTGCCCGCGATGTACGCGATGGGCTCGCTGTTCGGCGCCGCCGTCCTCCGGTTCGGTGAAGTGAGCCCGGCCGTCCAGTTCGTTCGCGGGGCACTGTCACTGCTCTGCGGGATCACGTTCCCGATCGTCATGCTCCCGGCCTGGGCCCAGGCGAGCGCGGCCGCGCTGCCGCCGACCTACATCGTCGCCGCGATCCGCGATGTGCTCCTGAAGGGCGCGACGCCGCTCGATCTCCTACCGACCATCGGCGTGCTCGCGGCCCTGGCGGTCGCATTCGGGGCCGTCGCGGTCGTGCTGTTCCGGATCCTCGAGGCGAGCGCGCGCCGCAGCGGCATGCTGGGCCGGTACTGATGGACGAGCTCCGCGCGGCTCTCGCGATCGCGCGCAAGGACATCCGCAACGTCTCGCGGTACCGGTTCTCGGTGGCGTCGTCGATCTTCACGCCGCTGTACCAGGGTGTGCTGCCGGGGCTGCTGTTCGGCGCGTCGTTCGCGGTCGGCGGGAAGGTCGTCGGACTCGACAAGACGATCGGGACCGCGGACCTCGCGGGCTTCATCTTCATGGGCGGGGTGATCAGCGGGCTCGTCGCGACCGCGTTCTGGTCGATGGCGATGAGCTTCCGCAACGAGATGGAGGCGGGCACGCTCGAGCCGACGTGGCTCACGCCGACGTCGCGCGAAACGCTCGTGATCGGGCGGGCGCTGGGTGGGCTGTTCTGGTTCGCGTTCGGCCAGATGGTCATCTTCGCGGTCGGGGTCGCCTTCTTCGGGCTGCAGCTCCGGCTCGAGATCCTCTACGCGATCCCGGCGATCCTCGTAGCCGTCGTCGCGATGGTCGGCGTCGCCTACCTGATCGCCGGCATCGTCCTTTCGATGCGGGACGCGAATCTGTTCGTCGACTGCACGAACTTCCTGTTCTCGGTCGCGTCGGGGGCGGCGTTCCCGGTCCTGCTGCTGCCCGGCGTGCTCCTGCCCATCGCGTACGCGCTGCCGACAACGTACGCGATGGACATCCTGCGCCAGCAGGCCCTCGGCACGCGGCCGCTGCTCGACCCCGCGCTCGAGTACGCGGCCCTGCTGCTCACCACCGCGATCGCGTATCCGATCGGGCTCTGGGCGTACCGGCGCGCGGACCGGCGCATCCGCCGGCTCGGCACCATCAACCAGTACTAGCCGCGCGCTTACTATCCCCGCGATGGGTCACCTCGGCCGGATCATCATCAACGCGATCGCGATCGCCGTCGCGGCGTACTTCATTCCGGGCATCACCTACGGCACGCAGCACCTGTACGGCCTCGGCGACGCCGACAAGTGGATCTCGCTCGCGCTCACCGCCCCTGGTGCTCGGCATCGTGAACGCCCTTGTGCGCCCGATCATCTCGCTCATCGCCATGCCGATCACCTGCCTGACGCTGGGCCTGTTCCAGCTGGTCATCGCGGGGCTGATGCTCCTGCTCGTGTCGGCCATCCCGTTCCTCGACTTCCATGTCGACGGGATCATCACCGCGATCATCGGAGCGATCGTCATCGGGCTCGTTGGGTTCGTTGCCTCGCGGATCATCCCGCATTAGGTCGTGACCGCGCGCCCCGACTTCGTCGTGGTCACCGGCCTGTCCGGCGCCGGGAAGTCGCAGGCCGCAAAGGTGTTCGAGGACCTCGGCTACTACATCCTCGACAACCTCCCGCCGGCGCTCATGGGTCCGACCCTCGACGTCGCGCGCAAGGGCGGCCATCCTCGCGTGGCGATGGTCGTCGACGCACGCAGCGGCGCCCTGTTCACGGACGCCGCGGCCCAGCTCGAGCGCCTCGATCGGGCCGGTACACGTCCGCACGTCCTGTTCTTCGACGCTTCGGACGAGGTGCTCCTCCGCCGCTACAGCGAGACCCGCCACCGCCATCCGTTGGAGACGACCGGCGGGGTGCAGCCCTCCATCGAGGAGGAGCGCCGCCTGCTGGTCGATCTGCGCGCGCGCGCCGACAAGGTGATCGACACGACGCACCTCACGGTGAAGGACCTTCGCGACACGCTCCACTCCTTGTACGGCGAAGGGAGCTCCGGGATGCTCGTGCAGCTCGTGAGCTTCGGCTACAAATTCGGCTTGCCGCCGAGCGCGGACCTCGTTCTGGACGTCCGCTTCATGGAGAACCCGTTCTACATCGACGCGCTGCGGCCGCTATCGGGGAGCGACGAGCCCGTGCGTGAGTTCGTTCTCGGCCATCCCGCCACGCGCGCGTTCCTCGATCGGCTCATGCCGCTCCTCGAGTTCGCGCTCCCGCGGTACGAGGAGGAGAAGAAGGCGCGCCTCGGGATCGCGTTCGGCTGCACCGGAGGCCGGCACCGCTCGGTCGCGATCGCGGACGAGGTCGCCCGCCGGCTGCGCACGTCCTGGAGCGGCGAGGTCGTCGTCGAGCACCGCGATCGCGACAAGCCGGACGTCCGAACGTGACCCGTGGCGTCGGCGGCCGCGAGCGCTCACCGCTCTCCGACGAGGTGAAGGCCGAGCTCGCGCGCCTGCCGCTCAAGGCCTGCGACGCACGGGTGCTCGCCGAGCTCCTGCCGCGCGCGAGCCATCTCGGCGTGCCGGCCCGGCGGGTCGCGCACCGCACGGAAGAGGCGGACCCGCGCTCGCTGTTCCGCAAGTCGTGCTGCCGGCGCACGTACCTTCGCGGCCTCGTGCTCGCGGGCGGCTCGGTCTCCGCCGGGCCCTCCGGGTACCTCCTCGAGATCCGCCCGCCGCGCGGCGAGGTCAGGCGAGCGGCCTCGATCCTTGGGCGCGAGGGCTTCGGTCCCGCGATCCGGTCCCGCCGGGGTCAGCTCGTGTTCACCATTCGCGATGCCGAGCTCATCGCCGCGTATCTGCGCGCGTGCGGCGCCTCCGAGACGCTCCTTCGGTTCGAGGCGCGCCGGGTTTCGCGTGAGGTCCGCGGCCGGACGAACGCGCTGGTGAACGCGGAGTCGGCGAATCTCGGGCGGGCCGTCACGTCCGCGCGCGCGCAGACGGAGGCGATCCGATCGCTCGCGCGCGCCGGCCGGCTGACGCGGCTCCCCGCCCCGCTGCGCGAGGCCGCGAACGCTCGCCTGCGCGCGCCGACCGCGACGCTGACCGATCTGGCCCGGCACCTCGATGTGACGAAGTGGGTCGTCCGTTCGCGGCTGCGACGTCTGGTGGAGGAAGCCGAGGCATGACCCGCGGTCGTCTGGTCGTCGGCAACTGGAAAATGAATCCCGCGTCGATCGCCGACGCCGTGGCGCTCGCCCGGACCGTCGGCGCACTGCCGCACGCCGGCGCCGACGTCGGCGTGGCGCCGGCGGCCATCGCGCTCGCGGCGGTGGCCGATGCCCTGCGCGGGACGGACATCGCCGTGTACGCGCAGGACGTCCATTGGGAGACCTCCGGCGCGTACACCGGGCAGATCAGCGTGACGATGCTCCGCGGTCTCGGGACGGGCGCCATCGTCGGTCACTCAGAGGTCCGGCGGGATCAGGGCGACGACGATGCGCGCATCGCGCAGAAGCTCGCGCGGGTCCTCGGCGCGGGCCTGCGCGCGGTGCTCTGCGTAGGCGAGACCGAGGCGCAGTTCGCCGCCGACGAGACGGAGGGCGTCCTGAAGCGGCAGATCGAGCGTGACCTCAATGATGTCCGCGGCGTGACCGCCGAACGGTTCGTCGTCGCGTACGAGCCGGTCTGGGCCGTCGGCACCGGCCGACCCGCCACCGGCGCGCACGCGAGCGCGGCCGCGCGCACGATCCGCACCGCCCTCCGCGTCCACGGCGCCCCGGCCGACGACATCCGCGTGCTGTACGGCGGCAGCGTGACCGGATCGACCGCGCGGGAGTTCGCGTCGGCCGATGGGATCGATGGCGCGCTCGTTGGCGGCGCCTCGCTGCGTTCCGACGACTTCGCCGCGATCGTCCGGGCGTTCTCCGCTTGACCGCGGCCTACCGGCCGGTCGTGCTCTGTGTCCTCGACGGCTGGGGCATCGCGCCGGACTCACCGTCGAACGCCGCGACGAGAGCCGACACACCGCGGCTCGATGCGATCCTGCGCGATCACCCGCACGCGAAGCTCGAGGCCAGCGGCGTGGCCGTGGGCCTGCCGGCCGGCGTGATGGGGAACAGCGAGGTCGGCCACCTCACGATGGGTGCCGGCTACGCGGAGCCGCAGGCGCTCGAGGTCATCGATCGCTCGATCCGTGACGGGAGCTTCTTCGCCAACGCCGCGCTGCGCAAGGCCTGCGCGGCGGCTCGCGACGGTCAGGCACTCCATCTGATGGGCCTCCTCTCCACGGGCGGCGTTCACGCCGACATGCGGCATCTCGCGGCGCTCATCGAGCTCGCGAAACGCGAGGGCGTCGGCACCGTGGCCGTACACGCGTTCCTCGATGGGCGCGACATGCCACCCCGCAGCGCGATGCCGCTCATCGGGGACGTGGCCGCACCGATCGCGACCGTGCACGGGCGGTTCTACGCGATGGACCGCGACAAGCGCTGGGACCGCACCGAGCGTTCGTACCGCGCGATCGTGGATGCCGAGGGGCCGGTCGTCGCGACGGCCGAGGATGCGCTCCGCGAGTGCTACCGCTCGGCCGACTGCAAGGACGAGCTCCTCGAGCCGCACGTCGTGGCCACGGGGAGACCGATGGCCGACGGCGATGCCGTGATCTTCTTCAACTTCCGCCCGGACCGTGCGCGCCAGCTCACGTGGGCGCTCATGCGGCGCGACTTCGACGGATTCGAGCGCCGGCGGGTGCCGCGACGGCTGACCTACGTGACGATGACCGATTACCAGGTCGATGTGCCGGACGTCCACGTGGCGTTCCCGCCCGCGACGGTCATCCCGATCGCCGAGATCCTCGCCGAGCGCACCCTAACGCAGCTGCACATCGCAGAGACCGAGAAGTACGCGCATGTGACGTACTTCTTCAACGGTGGCCGCGAGGAGCCGTTTCCGGGTGAGGACCGCGTGCTCGTGCCATCGCCGAAGGTGCGCACGTACGACGAGGCGCCCGAGATGAGCGCGGCGCCGGTGGCGGCGAAGCTTGCCGACGCGATCCGATCGGGCACGTACGACTTCGCGATCGTGAACTTCGCGAACCCGGACATGGTGGGCCACACGGGCGTGGTCGAGGCGGCGCTCCGCGCGATGGCGGCGACCGACGCGGCGGTCGGCGTGGTCGTGGACGCGGCACTCGGGAGCGGCGGGTGCGTGCTGCTCACCGCGGATCACGGCAACGTCGAGGAGATGCGATTTCCCGACGGTGGGGTCAACACCCAACACTCGACGAACCCCGTGCCGGTCGCGTTCGTCTCGCGCGATCCCGAGCGCTGGACGATCCACGATGGGGAGCTCGCCGACATCGCGCCGACGCTGCTCGGCCTGATCGGGATCGCCCTACCCGAGCGGATGACCGGACGCTCGCTCCTCGAGCGCCGATGACCGGCAGGGTCTCGCGCGGCGCGTGGCTCGCGTACGCCGTGGTCGCGGGGCTCGTGGCCGCCCTCGCGCTGCTGAAGTGGGGCCAGGCGGTCGCGCTCGCGGGTCCGGTGCTCTATGGCGAAGGGGCCGTGGCGCACGCCGCGATCCTGACGCGGACCCTCGCGACGTACAGCGATGCGGGCGGCTCGGCCTTCACCGCCGCGAACTACCCGCCGCTCTATTTCCTTCTCGCGTCTGTCGGCGATCCGTTCGTGACCGGCCGCGTGCTGAGCGTGCTCGCGACGCTGGCCATCGCGATCCTGGTCGCCTGGCGCGCTCGACCCGGCGGCCGGCTCGCCGCGGCGGCCCTCGGCCTCGGGTGGCTCGCGCTGTCGCCGGTCGCGATCTGGGGCCCGGCGGTGAAGCCGGATCTTGTCGCGCTCGCCCTCACGGTCGGGGCGGTGCTGGCGCTCGAGCGGCGGCGGTCGGGATTCGCGGCGGTGCTCCTCGTGCTCGCGATGACGACGAAGCCGACGGCGATCGTGCCGGCGATCGCGCTCCTGGTGTGGATCGTCTGGCGCGATCGCAGGATGCTCCGCCCCTTCGTCGTCGCCGGTGCGGCCGCGGCCGCGGTCGCGGCGATCGCGCTCGTGCCGTTCGGGTACAGCGATGTGTGGCGGCACGTCGTCGGATGGAACGCGCTGCCGTGGACCGCCGAGTCAGCGCTCCTGCTCGGGGTCATCGGCGTCGTGGTCCTCGCCGCGCTGCTCGGCGGTGCGCTCGTGTCGCGCGGCTTCGCCGGGCCGATCGCGGCGTACGCGGTCGCTGGCCTCGCGATCGTCGCGCTCGGCGGCCGCGAGGGCGCGACGATCAACTACTTGCTGGATCTCGCCG
>DATCQC010000214.1:0-6053 GCA_036569685.1 Candidatus Limnocylindria bacterium
GGTCGAAGTCGTCCATCGTCGCCATCGCGTCCGTATCATCGGTCCTGTGGCCGACGTGTTCCACCGGCCGACCGGCTGGCGGATCCTCCCCGAACGACGCGTCTTCGAGATGACCTGGGACGACGGCCAGCTTTCGGAATACGCATGGGAGCCCTTCCGGCGGGCGTGTCCGTGCGCCTACTGCGCCGGCGAGGGCAGCTATAAAGGGAATGTCTCGGCGGACACGACGTTCACGCAGATGCAGACCGAGCTGAAGGAGGTTTACGCGGTCGGACGGTACGGGCTGACCCCGGAATGGGGCGACGGCCACGACACCGGCATCTACACGTTCAAGATGCTGCGCCGGGCCGCGGGACTCGAATGAAGTTCTTCACCAAGAAGGCGGACCTGCCACCGGGAAAGGCCGAGCGCGTGCCGCCTGGCCAGTACCTCACGGAGAAATGGCCGGTTCTCCATTACGGGCCGGTGCCCACGTTCAACCCGAAGACCTGGGATCTTCGCGTCTTCGGCAAGGTCAAGAACGAGCTGCGGTGGACCTGGGACGAGTTCCAGGCCCTCGACAAGGAGCTCAACACCCAGGTGACCGCGGACATGCATTGCGTCACGACGTGGTCACGGCTCGACCAGAAATGGGAAGGCGTGTCGTTCGCGAAGATCGTCGAGCTCGCGCAGCCGACCGATGAAGCGAAGTTCGTCATCGCCCATTCCGAGTACGGGTTCACCGCGAACATCCCGATCGAGTACTGCCTGCGCGACGATTGCCTCGTCGCCCTCCGCGCGAACGGCGAGGCCCTCACCGCGGAGCACGGCCAGCCCGCGCGGCTCGTCGTCCCGCGGCTCTACGCGTGGAAGAGCGCGAAGTGGCTGCGCGGCATCGAGTTCTCCGCGAGCGACAAGCCCGGCTTCTGGGAGCGCAACGGCTACCACAACACCGGCGATCCATGGAAAGAGGAGCGCTACTGGGGTGACGGCGACTAGCCCCAGGCCACTCCGGGTTCCGGCGTGTCGGGACCGTCGTAATGGACCGTGATGAACTTCAGCATCGACGTCGGGTCGACGCTCTGAAGATCCAGCCGCCAGTCCCAGGCGAGGACGGTGACCTTCGCGTCCTGCAGCCCGGTGTACGGCTCGAGCAGGATCTTCGTGTACTTCGTCTTCAGCGTGTCGGTGACCCACTGCTTGAGCTGCGCGACCTCACCGGTCGAGAGCCCGTTGTAGGCGATGACGATGCCGCCGTGCTCGAGGTTGTGCGTGGTCGCCTCGAACGGGATCTGCGCGTCGTAGATCCCGGCCTTCACCGGAGCGGCCGGCGAGGGCCAATGGCTTCCCGAGCTCGGCGGAAGCGCGCCCGTGTAGGTGACCGGCGTGCCCGGGTTCACGTGGCTGTGGCCCTGGTCCGTCTCCTTGACCCCGCGCGCCGGATCGTCCGCGGCGATCGTTCCGATGGTCGGGCCGGGTGACGCGCTCGGGGATGGCGATGGGAGCGTGAGGGCGCCGCTCTGCCGCAGCCCGAAGATCCCGATCGCGACCAGGGCGATGACCCCGAGCCCGATGAGCAAGCTCCGCCTGCCACCGCCGCCGCCGCGGGACGGGTGGCCGCCGCGCTTTTCGCGCTGACGCTTGCGAAGGTCGCGTTCACGCCGTTGGCGGCGCGTGGAGACGCTCATGGGTCAAGTCTACGGTCTCTAGACTCGAACGAAGATGAGCGTGCGGGTGCGATTCGCACCGTCTCCGACCGGATCGCTGCATATCGGCAGCGTGCGCACGACGCTCTACAACTACTTCATGGCCCGCCAGAACGAGGGCGGGACGCTCATTCTCCGGATCGAGGACACCGATCAGGACCGGCTCGTGCCGGGCGCGATCGACAGCATCTACGACGGCCTGCACTGGATGGGCATCCGTTGGGACGAAGGCCCGCGCGAGGGCGGGCCGTTCGGTCCGTACGTGCAATCCGAGCGGCTGCCGATCTACCAGGAGCATGCCACCCGGTTGGTCGCCGACGGCGCGGCGTACTTCTGCTTCTGCACGAGGGAGCGGCTCGCGCAGATGCGCGCCGCGCAGCAGGCCCGCGGTGAGATCACGCGCTATGACCGGCTCTGCCGCAGCATCCCGCCGGCCGACGCGGCCCAGCGCGCGACGAGCGAGCCGCACGTCGTCCGGCTGAAGGTGCCCGAGGACGGCACGATCGCGATCGACGATCTCGTGTACGGGCACGTCGAGTGGCCGCTCCGCTCGATCGAGGACCAGGTCCTGCTCAAGTCCGACGGCTTTCCCACGTACCAGCTCGCCGTCGTCATCGACGATCACGTGATGCAGATCAGCCACGTCTTCCGCGGCGAGGACTGGCTGCCGTCGACCCCGAAGCACCTTCTCGTGTACCGCGCGTTCGGCTGGGAGGTGCCACCGCACGCCCATCTGCCGAACGTGCTCGGACCCGACGGGAAGAAGCTCGCGAAGCGTCACGGCGCGACGAAGGTCGAGGAGTTCCGCAAGGAGGGCTATCTCCCCGAAGCGATGACGAACTACCTCGCGCTCATCGGCTGGTCACCCGGGACCGAAGAGGAGATCTTCACGCTCGACGAGCTCGTGCAGCGCTGGCGCATCGATCACGTGCAGAAGGCGGGCGGGAAGTGGGACCGCGACCGCCTCAACTACTTCAACGGGCTCTGGATCCGCCGGCTCTCCGACGACGAGCTGCTCCGCAGGCTCGACCCCTTCCTACCGGCCGAGTGGGACCGGGCGCTCGTGCGGCGCGTGGTGCCGCTGATCAAGGAGCGCATGCAGACGCTCGCCGAGGCGAAGGAGCAGATCGCGTTCCTGTTCACCGACCGGCTGGAGCACGACCGCTCGCTGCTCGTGCCGAAGAAGCGCGAAGCGCACGACACCGTCACGGCGCTCAGCCGGGTCACGGTCGCTCTGCGGTTCCTCGACCCGTTCACCGAGGACCGGATCGAGCAGGCCATCGCCGCGGTCGCGGCCGACGTCGGCTGGTCGGTGCGCGACCTCACGATCGCGATGCGCGCGGCGGTCACCGGACGGAAGGTCGGTCCCCCGCTCTACGGATCGATCGCGCTGCTCGGCAAGGAGCGCAGCCTCCAGCGTCTCGAGGCGGCGCAGGAGCTGATCGGCTGAGCCGGATCTAGTCCCAGAAGCTCGACGCGGGCAGCTGGCGTTGGGCGCGCAGATCGCGCGGCCGGCCGGCCAGCGGCAGGACGACGGTGAACGTGGCGCCAAGGCCGCGACCCTGGCTCGCTGCCTGGAGATCGCCGCCATGTGCCTCGGCGATGAGCTTCGCGAGGTACAGGCCGAGACCCATGCCCGGCACGTTCGCGGTACGTGCGTCGCGGATGCGGCCGTACCGCGTGAACAGGACGTGCATGTCCTCCGGGCTCAGGCCGACGCCGTGATCGCGCACCGCGACGCGCGCCTCGTCGCCCGTCGCGGACACGTTCACCATGATCCCGGCGCTCGGCGGCGAGAACTTGAGCGCGTTCTGGAGCAGGTGGTCGAGGAGCTGGCGGAGCCGCTCGGGATCAGCCTGGACCTCGACCGGCATCGACGGGGTCACGATCGTCGCGCGATCGTGCGGCACGCGCTGCTCGGTGATCTCGAGCACGAACGCCGCGAGATCGACCGGCACCATCGTGAGGGCCATCTTCCGCGTGTCCATCTGATCGAGGGTCAACAGGTCGTTCGCGAGCCGCGTGAGCCCGCGGGCGTGGCGCCGGACCTGATCGAACGCAGCGCCCTGCGCACGGTCGAGCTTCATCGGATCCGCGAGGAGCGGGACCGCGACATCGATGCTCACGACCGATTCGCGGAGCTGCACGGCGAGGATCATGCGGGCCTGCTCGCGGCGGAGCTCCTCGATCCGAAGCCGCTGCTCGCGGGTGCGCGCGGCCGAGACCGCGACCCCGATCCCGACGAGCGCCGCGAGGAGCACGGCCGCGCTGATCGACGTGCCGAGCGCCGGGGCCGCGGCGAACGCCGCGACGGTCCAGACCAGCGACGCGGCGATCGCGATGGCCACGCCGGCGCCGCGGCCAAGCCACCACGCGGCGGCGATGGTCGCGACGAACAGCAACGGGGCGGTCTCGATGGACCCTGCGGAGAGCCACTTGGTCCCCCCGGCGACGGCGAGACCGATGGCGATCGCAACGAGCAGGCCGACGCCGCGGGACGGCGGCAGGTGCGGGGGCTCGAGCAGCGGGACGGCCGGGAAATCCTCTGGCGCGGGGGCCCGCGGCGGGGCCGGGAGCTGCGTGTTCTCGGTCGCCGCGCGCAGCACCGTCACTCCCAGGTGCCGTTCGGTCATGGCTATCGCGCCGTGACGCGGACGGCGTCGACTGCGCGCTGGTACACGGTGAGATGCTCGAGCTCGCTGGTCGGAGCGACATTGAGCTCGGCGACGAATGCTTCGACGACGGCTGGATCGAATTGCGTTCCAGCGCACGCCCGGAGCTCCGCCACGGCAGCCTCGGGGGTCACCGCGCGACGGTACGGCCGCGGCGTCGTGATCGCCTCGTACGCGTCCGCGACGGCGATGATCTGCGCCGCACGCGGGATGGCGTCGCCCTTGACTCCATTCGGGTAGCCGCGCCCGTCGAAGCGCTCGTGATGCGCGAGGATGAGCGGGCGGATGTGGTCGAGCTCGGGCATCTGCGCGAGCAGGCTCGCACCGATGATCGGGTGGGCGCGGACCTCGGACCACTCGACGTCGGTGAGCCGTTCGGGCTTCAGCAGGATGCCATCCGAGATGGCGATCTTCCCGAGGTCGTGGAACAGCGCGCCGAGCTGCACCGCGTCGATCGCGGTGTCGTCGAGTCCGAGCCGCTTCGCGACCGCCACCGAGCGGTAGATGGTCGCCGCGAGATGGGCGGTGCCGGCGGCCGTCTTGGTCTCGAGCGAGCCAAGCAGCGCGCCGACGATCGAGATGTGCGCTTCCGTGAGACGCGTGTTCGAACGCTCGAAGAGGACGTTCAGCTCCGCGAGCTTCGCGTTCTCGGCGCGGACGTCGTTCGAGCGCGAGACGTAGACCTTGAAGGAGTACCAGGCGACGCCGAGCGGGAGCACGAAGACGGCGGCGCCGAAGACGCCGAGGGCCTGGTACGCGAGTGCCAGGGCCGCGCCATTCACCGCGGTCGCGAGGAAGTTCACCGGCATCCAGCTGAAGTTCTGGCGCCAGACGGAGAAGAAGTTCGCCTCGGACGTGAGGGCGATGACCGCGGCGGTGAGCGTCGAGTTCACGATGAAGTACACGGCCGCGGACACGGCGACGGCGACGACGGTGGTCACCACGTCGCCCGGCCCGACCTTGCCGCCGACGAGCCCGTAGGTCGACGCGGCGAGCGTCGTCGAGATCGAGAGCTGGCCGAAATTGAACGCGGCCTTGCGCACCGGCTTCGGCTTCGGCGTGAACGCGTTGACCGCGGCGACGACGACGTTCACCCAGAGCGCAACGCCGACCCCGAACAGGACGTACGCCGCGACCTTGATGGCGAACGACATCGAGATCGCGCTCGAGCGGAAGAGCATGATCGGGTTGCGCTGCGCGACGGCGGCCAATCCGAGGAGCAGGACGAACATGAGCGGGTCGAGGCTTGCGACCCGCACGCCGAGCGACGCCACCGCGAGACAGGCGACGCCCACGGCGACCACCGCGAAGATGTAGACCTCCGCGAAGAGCTTCTTCATACCCACCCCGTCCTTGTCCATCTAATCCACCAGGCCCCAGCTGCCGCTGGTGCTACCGCCCTGCGGTGCCGCGGTGTCCCAGGTCAGGCTTTCCCAGGTGATGTCCTCCCAGGTGATGTCCTCCCAGGTGATGCTCTGCCAGTCGAACGCCTCCCAGGTGAGGTCCTCCCACGTGATGCTGTCCCAGGTGATGTCCTCCCAGGTGATGTCCGCCCACCGGATGCCGCGGGAGTCGACGCCGCCGTTGAATGCCGGATCGCGCCAGACGATCGGCTGCCCGAAGAGCTTCACGAAGACCTGCTCCGCGAAGGCCACGCTCGCCGGGTACGGCGTGAACGGTGCGGCGACCGGCCGAT
>DATCQC010000215.1:0-2338 GCA_036569685.1 Candidatus Limnocylindria bacterium
CCTCTGTACGGTGCAGGTCGACGGCCTGCCGATGTCGGTCTGCCTGCTCCTCGCGACGCAGGTCGACGGCGCGGCCGTGCGCACGATCGAGGGCCTTGCCTCGCCGCTCCAGGACGCGTTCATCACCGAGGGCGGCTTCCAGTGCGGCATCTGCACGTCGGGGCAGCTGATGACCGTGGATGCGTTCCTCCGGGATCACCCGGAGTTCACCGAGGACGAGCTGAAGGATGGCCTCATGGGGAACCTCTGCCGCTGCACCGGCTACTACGGCATCGCCCGCGCGATCGCGAAGGCCCGCGACGCGGCGGTCGGCCGATGAGACCGTTCGAGTACGTCGAGCCCGAGACGCTCGACGAGGCGCTCGCGCTCCTCGCCGAGGATCCGGACGAGACGCTGGTCATGGCCGGCGGGACCGCGCTCGTCATCCTGATGAAACAGGAGCTCATCCGACCCGCTCGGGTGATCGGCCTGCGCCGCATCGCGCAGCTCCGCGACATCGGCGCGACCGAACCGGGCCTCGCCCTCGGTGCGCTCGCCACCCACGGCGCGCTCGCGCGTTCGGCAGAGGTGCGCGCGCACGCTGCGGCGCTGGCCGCGACGTTCGCGGCGGTCGCGACGGTGCGGATCCGCGAGCAGGCCACGCTCGGCGGCAACCTCGCTCACGCCGACCCCGCGCAGGATCCGCCGGTCACGTTGCTCGCGCTGGACGGCGTCGCCGTCGTGCGGTCGAAGGCCGGATCGCGGCGCATCCCGCTCGACGCGCTGTTCGTCGACATCTTCGAGACCTCGCTCGAGCCGGGAGAGGTCCTCCTGCGCGTCGAGCTCCCGCCGATGCCGCCGGCCGCACGCGCGACGTACCAGAAGTTCCTGCCCGGCACGCTCGACGACTACGCCACGGTGTCGGTCGCGGCCGTGGTCGCCACCGGCCAGGACGGCGTCTGCACCCACGCGCGGATCGCCCTCGGCGCCGCCGGCCCGATCCCGCTGCGCGCACGTGACGCCGAGCGCTCGCTCATGGGTCGCCGGCTGGACGATGCCGCGATCCGCGAAGCCGCGGCCCTCGCCGCCGCGGCGACGGACCCGATCGACGACCTGCGCGGAAGCGCCGAGTACAAGCGCGCGATGGCCGCTGTCTGGACCGAGCGCGCGCTCCGTGCGGTCGCGTGAAGCTCGATCACCGGATCACCGTCGACGCGCCGCGCGCGAAGGTCTGGGCCGCCCTCATGGACCTGCCGGCCGCGGCTCGATGCGTTCCCGGGGCGCGCGACATCGCGACCGAGGGCGACGCCGTGCGCGGGGTCCTCGACGTCCGCGTCGGTCCGGTGAAGCTCGCGCTCGCCGGCACCATCGCGATCGAATCGCGCGACGAGGCGCGCGGCACCGCGCGCCTCCGGGCGGACGCCGAAGACGCGCGGCTCGGCGGCGCGGTGCGCGCGTTCGTCGACCTCGCGGTGACCGGCGACGGGCCGACCGAGCTTCGCGTGTCGAGCGACGTCGCGATCCTCGGCCGGATCGGTGAGCTGGGCCAGCCGCTCATCGCGCGCCAGGCCGACAAGGTGCTCGCCGGCTTCGCCGATTGTCTCCGCGCGACGGTCGCGGCGCGATGATCCGGCCCGCGCTGCTCGACCGGCCGGAGCGGCGGATCGACGGCGAGCTCAAGACCACCGGTGCCGCGAAGTACACGGCGGATCTCGACGTGCCGGGTGCCCTGCAGGCGGCGTTCGTCCGGAGCCCCTACCCGCACGCGCGGATCGTCGCCGTCGATACGAGCCGCGCTCGCGCCCTCGCCGGAGTGCGCGCGGTCATCACCGGTGCCGACGTCCGCGGCCAGCGGCTCGGCCGGCGGCTGCAGGACTGGCCGGTGCTCTGCTGGGATCGCGTCCTGTTCATCGGAGACCGGGTCGCCGCCGTGGCCGCGGCCACGCGAGAGATCGCCGAGGAGGCCGTGCGGCTCATCGCCGTCGAGTACGAAGAGCTGCCCGCGCTTCTCGACATGGACGACGCGCTCCGTCCCGACGCTCCCGTCTTGCACCCCGATGCAGCGACGTATCGCTTCCTCGAGGGTCGCGGCGAGCGGCCATTTGTTCCGCACCCGAATCACCAGGGCCACGTCGTCGAATCGCACGGCGACGTCGACGCAGCGTTCGGGCGCGCGGCCCGGATCTTCGAGCACGAGTTCGCGACGCCGCGGATCCACCAGGCCGCGCTCGAGCCGCACGCTGCGGTGGTGTGGCTCGAGGACGACCGCGTCCGGGTCATCTCCACGAACAAGGCGCCGTTCAATCTGCGCGACCAGCTCGCCGCGACCCTGGGTCTACCGAAGGAGCGGATCGTCGTC
>DATCQC010000216.1:0-3059 GCA_036569685.1 Candidatus Limnocylindria bacterium
GGACCGCCCGCGGCAGCTCGTCCGCCGCACCGACCACGACGGCCGGCGCACCAACGAACCTCCCGTCGCGGACCGTCGCCACCGCGGCAACCCCCACGCTCGGACGCTCGAGCACCTGGAACTTCACGTAGGCGATCCGGACGTCCGGTGCGGGGACCGGGATCTCGATCGCGACGATGATCTCGTCGGCACCGAGCGCCGTCTGGTACATGCCGGTGATGAAGTCGGCCACTGGGAGCGTTCGCGTGCCGGCGGCGCCCTCAAGGACGACCCGGGCACCGAGGGCCACGAGCAGCGCCGGGGGGTCCGCGTGCGGCTCGCCGAACGCGAGATTCCCCGCGAGCGTGCCGGCGGCCCGGACCCGGATGTTCGCGATATTCGCCTCGAGCCGCGCGAACGTCGGGAGCGCCTTCGCCACGGCCGGGTCGCGCTCGAGCTCCCAGTGGGTGACGGTCGCGCCGATCCGAACCAGATCCGCCGTCGCGGTGATCCGGCGGAGCGGGGCGATCGGCTTGACGTCGATGAGGTGCGGCCAGTGGGCGACGCCCAGCTTCATGGCGAGGAGGAGCTCCGTCCCGCCCGCATAGACGGCGGCGTCATCCCCATACCGCTCGCGAAGGGCGACCGCCTCGGCCACAGAAGTCGCTTTATGGACGTCGAAGCGGCGCAAGACCAAGCCGAGGCCCCCCGTTTCGTGCTGCGAGGCGACTGTATCCGATATACAGTCGACTCAAAAGTGAGCAGGTTCGACCGCGCCCAGCTCCCGGCCGCAGCTCGAGAAGAACTCCTCGAGGATCTTGTCACCCTTCTTCCGGATGGCCCCGGCGCCGAGCGTCGCGATGCGGCCGGTGATCTCGTAACGGCCTGCCACGGTGAGCAGCGTGCCGGCACCGTGCGGCTCCAGGGCGAGGTCGATGGTGGCGGCGATGCGCGAGGCGACCTGGCGGTCCTCGCCCGAGGCCGCGACGCGCATCGTGCGATCGGCGCCGGTCTCGACCGTCACATCGAGGTCCGCGCGCATCGCGAATGGCCCGAGCCGGTCCTCGAGGAGGGCCGTGTAGCGCCGCGGAGCCTCGACCTCGCGCACGTCGCGCACGATCGAGACCCACAACGCGACGCGGCGCACATCGAGCAGCGCGTCCCAGACCACCGCGGGAGCGGTCGCAAGCTCGATCGTTCTCTTGAAATCCTGGAACACCGCTGCCCTCCATGTGCGACCACGGTCCATCGTGGCGAGAGCGATTATTTCACCGGCTACGGTCGGCCGGCGTGAGTCGACGCATCGGGTCCCGAATGAAGCGAGGTGGTGGAACATGAGCGACGCATCGGCCGCAGCCCAGGGCACCGAGCAGCAGCGTCCGGCGACGTGGGGTCGTGGCGCGTACGAGCAATTCATCGAGACCGAAGGCATCCCGATCCATACCGGCGTCGCGGTGCAGGACCTTCGCACAGCGAAGGTCGCGCCGTGGGGCCGCCTCGACGCGAAGGGCGCGTACATCCGGCTCCTCGGCGCCGAGGACACCGACAACGGCTACCTGCTCGAGCTCGACCCAGGCAGGTCGAGCGCCCCGGAGAAGCACCTGTTCGAGGAGTACTTCTTCGTCCTCACCGGCCGCGGGACATGCGAGGTCTGGAACGAGGGCGAGGCGCCGCGGACGTTCGAGTGGCAGGAGGGCAGCCTCTTCTCGGTGCCGCTCAACACGCTGCACCGGCTCCACAACGGATCGGGGTCGCTCCCCGCGCGCGTCCTGGCCGTGACGACGATGCCGATCATGATGAACCTCATCCACAACACCGAGTTCATCTTCGGCGGCGCGGACTACAAGTTCCGCGACCGGTACGACGCGCGAAAGGAATACTTCGACGGCGCGGGGACGCTGTACACCGGCCGGGTCTGGGAGACGAACTTCGTCGCTGACATCCGCCGCTTTCAGCTCCGTGACTGGCACGAGCGAGGGGCGGGCAGCAAGAACATCCGCTTCGAGTTCGCGAACAATACGATGGTGTCCCACGTGTCGGAGTTCCCGGTCGGCACCTACAAGAAGGGCCATCGGCACGGCCCGGGCTACCACGTCGTGATGCTGGGCGGCACCGGGTATTCGCTGATGTGGCCCGAGGGCGCCACGGAGATGACCGAGGTGAACTGGCAGACCGGATCGCTCTTCGTGCCGCCGGGACTCTGGTGGCACCAGCACTTCGTCACCGGGAACGAGCCGGCCCGCTACCTCGCGATCCGCTGGGGCGGGAACAAGTGGAAGCTCGCGCAGTACCTGGACAACCAGGGGGTCGACAAGGACGTCACCCAGGGCGGGAACCAGATCGAGTACGAGGACCAGGACCCGAAGATCCATCGCCTGTACCTCGAGCGGTGCGCCGCGAACGGGGTGCCGGTGAAGATGGACGCCTTCAAGGTCCGCGTCTAGCCCGACAGACCGACCTGGCCCAGGCGCACCCGCACCACCAGCACGATCACGGTGGCCACGAAGGGAACGTGGCCACCGAGCGGCTGCGCCTGCGCACGGTCGGCATCGACATCGGGACGACGACGTCGCACCTGATCTTCTCGGAGATCGTGCTCGAGCGGCAGGGGATCCTGCTGTCCAGCGCGTACGGCATCGTTGAGCGCAACGTCATCCACCGCTCGGACGTGGCGCTGACGCCGTACGCATCGGGGCGCCGGATCGACACCGAGGCGCTCGGGCGCTTCATCGACCGCTCGTACGCGGAGGCCGGCTGGCGCCCGGAGGAGGTGGACACCGGCGCCGTGATCACGACGGGAGACGCCGCCCGGCAGGAGAACGCGAGGGCGATCGTCGCCCTGTTCAGCGGTCAGGCCGGGAAATTCGTGTGTGCCACCGCCGGCCATCACCTCGAGAGCCTGCTCGCGGCGCATGGGTCGGGCGCGGTCCGCCGATCGCGCGAGCCGGCGACACCCCTCGTCCTGAACGTCGACATCGGTGGCGGAACGACGAAGCTCGCGGTCTGCCGCGACGGCCGCGTCGTCGAGACCGCGGCGCTCGACATCGGCGCGCGGTTGTTCGCGTGGGACGAGGACGGGA
>DATCQC010000217.1:0-6636 GCA_036569685.1 Candidatus Limnocylindria bacterium
CGGGTACATCGTCACGAACGTGACCGCCGAGAAGAACTACGACCTCATGCCGATCGTCATGGAGAACTTCATGGAGGAGCTCGGTGGCGAGCGGACGCACGTCGACGTCATGCTGCAGATGCTCGAAGAGGCCGGGATGGACCAGACGGCCGCGGATCGCGCGGAGCCGACGCCGGGCACGATGGCCGCGATCGAGATGATCGTCGGCGGATGCCAGCGCCGGAGCGCTCTCGAAGGGATCGCGCTCCTCAGCTTCGTCGAAGCGATGCACGGCGGCGCCAGCGGCGCCGCGGCCGGGATGTTCGAGGCGCTCACGAAGCACTACGGCTTCTCCAAACGCGCCGCGGCCACCTATGAGCTGCACGCGGAGCAGGACTCGGGGCACGGCGACCGGCAGATCGACGCGATCCGCCGCTTCGCGCTCGATGAGACGACCCAGCGGAAGGTGCGAGCGGCGGTCAAGCTCGGCCTCAACGCGTTCAACTTCGAGTGGGACGGCCACGTCCAGGCGATGACCGGGAAGCGCGAGTACTGGAGCGGCAAGGCGCCGATCACGCTGGACGTCCCGAAATTCAAGCTGCCGTGAAAGCGGCCTCTTCCATGTCGCGGAGCGGCGAAGCGATCACGGCGATGGTCACTAGCACGAGCGCGTAGATCCCCGCGATCAGGAAGGCCCCGGGCGGACCGACAGGACCAACGAGCCATGCCGCAATGATCGGCGCGAGCGGATTGATCACCGAGTTCCCCAGCAGATCGATGCTCGTCACCCGCCCGAGCACGTGCGTGGGCACGAGCCGCTGCAGCAACGACTGCCAGATGACGGTCGACGATGCGAGTGCGACGCCCATCACGACCATAGCCAGCAACACGACCGGCAGTGTCGGTGCGAGACCGATGGCGAGCACGCCAAGCGCTGCGAGGATCTCGAAGGCGAACATGACCCGGCCGGGCCGGCGTGCCGCCAACTGCGCGACGCCGATACCCGCGACGATCGTGCCGACGCCGTACGCGGAGTTGACGAAGCCGAAGACCCGGGCATCGCCCGCGAGCGTGTCGCGGACGAGGAGCGGCGTCATGACGCCGGACTGGCCGGCGTACGCGACGTTGACGAGCATGAAGTAGATCGTCGTCGTCCACAGCCAGCGGTACCGGAACACGTAGCCGAAGCCCTCGCGGATGTCGGCGACGATCGAGGTCGACGGTGCGGCCGTCCGTTTGTCCGGATGCGCCAGCAGCAGCGTCCCGAAGCTGAAGAGGAACGTGAGCGCGTCAATGCCGAACGCCGCGGCCGGGCTCACGAACGCGACGACCAGCCCGCCGATGGTCGGGCCCGCGATCCGCGCCGCGCTCCGGCTGAGCAGACGAGCGGCGTTCCCAGCACGGAGGATGTCCGCCGGAACGAGTTCCGCGATGATCGCGCTGAACGCCGGGAACAGGAATGCCTCGGCTGCACCGAGCGCCGCGGCGGCGACGTAGAGATGTTCGACCCGCAGCGCACCGGAGATGGATAGCGCGGCCACGGTCGCGAGGACGGATCCGGCGAGCGCGTCGCTCGCGAGAATGAGGGTGCGACGCTGGATGCGGTCTGCGACGGCGCCGCCGAGCAGGAGGAACGCGACGGCCGTCACGGTCTCGATCGCGATCGTGATCCCGAGCTGGAGCGGAGACGCGCCGAGAGCGAGCAGCTGGAACGGGACTGCGACGTTCGAGATCGAGTTGCCGAAGCTCGAGATGGTCTGCCCGGTGAGCAGCAGTCGGAAGTCGCGATGCCGCAGCGGTACCAGGACCGCGGGCAGCTTCACCGCCGCGAGGCTATCGGGTCAGATCGGCCACTGCTTCGGGAGCGTCGCGCGGAGCTTCTTGTACTCGGGATCGTCCTTCGCGTGCGCGTGGATCCGCTCGAGCTGCTTCCTCAGGTCGTCCAGCTCCATGTCCAACGCGCTCGAGACCATGCCCATGGTCTCCTCGAAGCCTCGGCTTCAGTTACGGCGTCAGCCGTTCATCCGTTCGAGGACGTGGCGATCATCCCTGTCCACTGAATCCGACCTCCTGCACGTCGATCCGTTCCGTGAGCGGATGCGGCACACCGTCGGAAGTGACGCGAACCCGCATCCGGGCCAGAATCCGCCATGTCTTCGCCGCCGTTTCGGCCGTGACGATGAGGAACGTGTTCTCGATCTGCGAGCCGGCGGGCTCGGCGCACGCGATCTCGAGCTGCGGCTCGAACGAGGCGCCGGTCGCGAGCGCGACGTCGATCGCGTGGTCTCGCGAGCGGAACTTGCCGTGCGGGGCGGCGATGTCGGTCAGATGGAGCGGCTCGCCTTCGTTCGTGACCCGCCAGCGCACTTTCCAGATGCCGGCACCGGCGCGGGTGACCGCGAGCGGCTCGATCGCGACGCCGGGCATGACCAGCTAGATGCGCTCGAAGATCGCTGCGATGCCCTGGCCGCCGCCGATGCAGAGCGAGGCGAGCCCGTACCTGCCGTTCCGCTTGCCGAGCTCGGTGATCAGGGTGAGCGCGAGGCGCGCACCTGAGGCGCCGAGGGGGTGGCCGAGCGCGATCGCGCCGCCGTTCACGTTCGTCTTCGCGCGATCGAGGCCCAGGTCCTTCTCGACGGCGAGGTACTGCGTCGCGAAGGCCTCGTTGATCTCGACCAGGTCCATGTCCTCGATCTTTGAGGCCGGCGCGCTGCAGCGCCTGGCGGCTCGATGGGGCGGGTCCGATGCCCATGATGTCCGGGTCCACCCCGCATACCCCGCCCGACACGATCCGCGCGATGGGCTTCAGTCCGGCCTTCTCGGCGGCCTCCGCCGACGCGACGACGAGCGCCGCGGCGCCGTCGTTGATCCCACTCGCGTTGCCGGCGGTGACCGTGCCGTCCTTCTCAAAGCGCGCGACGAGCTTGCCGAGGGCCTCGAGGCTCGTGTCGGGGCGGATGTGCTCGTCCTTGTCGACGACGGTGGTGCCCTTCTTCGTCTTCACCTCGACCGGCACGATCTCCTCGCTGAACCGGCACGACTCGCGCGCCTTCGCGGCCTGCATGTGGCTCCGGTACGCGAATTCGTCCGCTGCCTGGCGGCCGATGCCGTACTTCCGGCCGAGGTTCTCCGCGGTGTTCGCCATGCCGAGGCCGTTGTACGAATCGACGAGCGCGACCCAGAGGTAGTCCTCGAGCTTCTGCTCGCCGAGCGGCAGCCCCCAGCGCGCGCCGCGGATCATGTGCGGGGCCATCGACATGTTCTCGGCACCGCCGGCGAGGACGAAGTCCGCCTGGCCGAGCTGGATCTCCTGCGCGCCGAGCAGGATCGCCTGCAGGCCCGAGCCGCAAAGCCGGTTGATCGTGAGGGCCGGGGACTCCTTCGGCACGCCGGACTTGAGTCCGATGTGCCGCGCGAAGTACACGGCGTCGCCACTCGTCTGGAGAACGTTGCCGAAGATGACCTGGTCGATCGTGTCGGGTGACACCTTCGAGCGCTCGAGGGCACCCCTCGAGGCGATGATCCCGAGGTCGGTGGCGGAGGTGTCGCGCAGCGCGCCGCCGTAGGTGCCGAAGGCGGTGCGCGCGCCGCCCAGGACGACGATGTCTTTCATGCCTTCATTGTCCCACCCGTGAGTCTGACCGCGCGGACGATGGCCTTCTCGACCGCCTCGGCCGCCGCGATCTGCACCTCGACCGGGTTCGTCTCCTTCTGACCATAGGCGAGTGAAAAGATCGTGTCCCCGTCGAAATCCGTGTGCGCCGGGCGGATCGCGCGCGCGAGCCCGTCGTGCGCGGTCGTCGCGACGCGCCGCACGGCCTCGCGCCCGAGCGCCGCGTCGGTGAGGACGGCACCGATCGTCGTGTTCCCCGGAGCGGGTGCGGCCGCTCCGGGCGCCGACCGGGCGACCCACTCATTGCGCTCGCCATCCCAGACGTCGCCCAGCGCGTTCACGACCATGACCGCGGTCACGGTCGCTGCTCCCGCTCGCACCGACGCGATCCCGAGACCACCCGGGGCACGCCCGCCGTTGAGCTTCGCGACCGTGCCGCCGGTGCCCGCGCCCACGAGGCCCTCCGCCGGCTCGCTCGTCGCGGAGACGCAGGCCGCGTAGCCCGCGTTCGCATCCGGCCGGACATGACCGTCGCCGGCCATGAGGTCGAAGATGACCGCGCCGGCGACGTGCGGCACGCGCCAGTCGCGCACGGCCACGCCGACGCCGCGCTCCTCGAGGAAGCGCATGACGCCGGTATAGGCGGCGAGGCCGAATGCGCTCCCGCCGGTGAGGAGCACCGCGTGCAGGATCCCCGTCGCCGAACCGGGTCCGATGATGTCGGTCTGGATCGTTGCCGGCGCGCCGCCGCCCATGTGCACGCCCGCGGTCGCCGCGCCGTCGCACAGGATCACCGTGCAGCCGGTCAGCGCGACCGGATCGGTCCAGTGTCCCACGGTGAAGCCGGCCGGCAGCGTCATGCTGGCGCCGAGTCTGCCACCATTCCCGCGTGGCGACGCGCAGCGAGCATCGCATCGAAAAGACGGAAGCCGTCTCGAACGGCGCGATGATCACCGCGGAACATCCGCTCGCCGCCGAGGTCGGCGCACGCATCCTCGGCGAAGGTGGGAACGCGGTCGACGCCGCGGTCGGCGCGATGTTCGCGATGGGCGTGGTCGAGCCGACGACGAGCGGCCTCGGCGGTGTCGCGTGGTGCGTGATCCGCGAGCCCGACGGGACGGTGACGACGATCGACGGGGGCGGCGCCGCGCCGCTCGGGGCGACGCCGGACATGTACGAGCTCCAGCCATCGGGCGCGTCCGGCATGTACGGCTGGCCCGCGACCAAAGGCGACGCGCAGAACGTCGGGATCCGCGCGGTCGGCCAGATGGGCGCGGTCGGCTGCCTGTGCCGCGCGCTCGAGCGTTACGGGACGCTGGACCGCGCGCGGGTGATGCGCGACGCGATCGCGCTCGCCGCCGACGGCTGGGAGGTCGACTGGAACGTCACCCTTGCCCTCGGCCTCTACTACGACCGGCTCGCAAGCGTCGACGCCTCACGGGCGATCTTCTTCCGGCCGAGCGGCGCGCCGCTGCGTGCCGCGACCGGTTTCGAGGCCGGCGACACGCTCGTGCAGCGAGACCTCGCCGAGAGCCTGCGCGCCATCGCGGCCCAGGGTCCGGAGGTCCTCTACGGCGGGGAGCTCGGCCGCGCGATCGCGAAGGATGTGCGCGCGCACGGCGGCCTCCTCGCTGACGCCGACTTCGAGCACGTGCAGCCACGCGAGAGCCCGGCGCTCGCGGTGCAGTACCGCGGACTCGATCTCCGCACGCTACCCGGCGCATCGGGCGCGATCACCGTCGTCGAGATGCTGCGCATCCTCGACGGCTTCGAGCTCAACAGGTCCGCGGCCCTCTCCGCGCCCGCGCTGCATCTGTTGGCCGAGGCGCAGCGCCGCGCGTTCGCCGATCGGTTCACGTACCTCGCGGACCCCGCGGTCGTCGGTGAGGCGATCTACGACCGGCTCGCCTCGGCCGAGCACGCCGCCGAGGCGCGCAGCTCGATCGATCCGAAGCGCGCGACGCCGAGTGCCGCAGCCACGCCGGTCCCGCCCTCGAGCGACTGCACGACCCACGTGAACGTGGTCGACCGCGAGGGCCGAATGGTCGCGCTCACCTCGACGCTCGGCGGAGCGTTCGGCTCAGGGGTCGTGGCGGCGGGGACCGGGATCATGCTCGCGAACGTCATGACCTGGTTCGACCCGCGGCCCGGACACCCGAACTCGATCGCCGGCGGGAAACGCATCCTCTCCGCGATCGCGCCGATGCTTCTGCTCCGCGGCGGTGATCCGTTCCTCTGCGCGGGCGCGCCCGGCGGGCGCCGGATCATGAGTGCGATGCTCCACGTCCTGACGAACGTCGTCGACTGGGGGCTCGCGCCGCAGGAGGCCGTGAACTCGCCGCGCACCCACTGTGAGTCGGCGGACCTGCTCGTCGACACGCGCATCCCGGTCGCGACTCGTGACGCGCTCACCGCGATGGGTCACCACGTGGTCCCGCGGCTCGAGACGTTCGCGTCGACGCACTTCGCCCGTCCGAGCGCGATCCTCGTGCGCGGCGCGGAGCGCAGGGCTGGCGTCGGCGCGCTGAAGAACTCGACCGCGATCGGGGTCGATTAGCCCAGCAGGGCGAGTGTCGCGAGCGCCATGACGACCGTCGCATCGGCGAGCTCGTCGAGATCCACGTACTCATCCGGCCGGTGCGCGGTCTCGAGGCGTCCAGGCCCGTACGCGATGCAGTCGGAGACTCCGCCCCGCCGAACGACGTGCTTCTGGTCATACGTGCCCGGGCTCGCGATGACCGTCGCGTCGCGGCCGCGCACGGCGCGCACCGCGTCGCGCACCGCCCGGGCGACCGGTCCGTCCGCGGATGTCGCGGTCGGCTCGACCAGCATCAGCTCGCGTATCGACCACCGGATGTCGGGTTCGGCGGCGGCTTCGCTCGCGACGAGCGTTTCGATCTCGCGCCGCACGTCGGCGCTCGATTCCTCCGCGATGAACCGCCGGTCGAAGACCGCGACGGCCACGTCAGGCACGACCGGCGACTGATCGCCACCGATCGGCTGGCCCGGCGTGGAGGGCGTTGAGGCTGATGGACGCATGTCGG
>DATCQC010000218.1:0-2178 GCA_036569685.1 Candidatus Limnocylindria bacterium
CGGGGATGCAGAGCCAGTCCGGCGCGTCGCCAAGGGCCTCGCAGATCTCGAACGCCGCGGTCTTCTGGCCGTCGATCCGGTGCGGATTCACGCTGTTCACGAGCGTCGCCTCGCCGCCGGTCGCGAGCTCGCGCGAGAGCGCGAGCGCGTCGTCGAAGCTCCCGCGCACCGCGACGACCCGCGCGCCGAACGCGATCGCCTGCGAGAGCTTCCCGAGCGCGACGTGCCCGGCCGGCAGCACGACCGCGCAGCGCAGGCCGGCCCGCGCGGCGTATGCGGCGGCCGACGCGGCGGTGTTGCCGGTGGACGCGCAGAGCACCGCGTGCGCGCCATCCTCCATGGCCTTCGCGATCGCCACGACCATCCCGCGGTCCTTGAACGACCCGGTCGGGTTCGCGCCCTCGACCTTGAGCCAGATCTCCTCGATCCCGGTCTCGCGCTCGAGCGCCGGCGCGCGCACGAGCGGCGTGTCGCCTTCGCCGAGCGTCAGCCGGGGCGTCTTGGCCGTCACCGGGAGATGCGCACGGTATCGGTCGATGAGCGACATGCGTTGGGGCATGCGCGGATGCTAGTACCCGCCGCGTAGCATTCGCGGCGTGAAGATCAGCGCGCGCGAACGGCAGCTGCTGACGGTCCTCGCGGTCCTGCTGATCGTGTTCCTCGGGCTGCAGGTGTTCGCGATCCTCTGGGACGCCCTCGGCCGGGTCGCCGACGTGCTCATCATCTTCGGCGCGGCGTGGGCGTTCTCGTACGTGCTCGCTCCGCTCGTCGATCGGATCGACCAGCGCACGCGCCTCAACCGATTCGGCGGCGTGCTCGTCGTGTACGCGGCGATCTTCATCGTGCTCGGCGCCGTCGGCGCGTTCGGCGTCCCGCGGCTCGCGGACCAGCTGACGGCGCTCGCCGCGCGCGGCCCCGAGCTCGGCGCGAGCGCGGATCAGACCGCCCGCGACCTCCAGACGAGCCTCGACCGGCTCGGGCTCGGCCTGAACATCGTCCCGCTGTACGAGGCCCTTCCGGGCAAGCTCGCGGCGCTCGCCGGCGCGTTCGCGTCGGACGCGCTCGGCGTGATCTCCGCGACGGCGACGATCCTGTTCGACCTGTTCCTCGTCCTGATCATCGCGTTCCTCATGCTCATGGACGGCGACTTCCTCTGGTACCGCTTCACCGCCATGCTGAACGAGGAGCTCCGCAGCGAGTTCGAGCTCCTCCGGATGAGCATGGACCGGTCGTTCGGCGGCTTCATCCGCGGCTCGCTCATCCTCGGGCTCATGTACGGCATCGCGACATTGCTCATCCTGGCCGTGTTCGGCGTGCCGTTCTCCGGCGTCCTCGCGGTCTTCAGCGGGCTCGTCGTCATGATCCCGTTCTTCGGGCCGATCCTCGCCCTCGTGCCGGTGCTCGGCATCACGTTCCTCGCGGTGCCGAACGCGTTCCTGCCGGTCACGATCCTGTCGATCCTGCTCCAGCAGGTGATGCTCAACGTGGTGAGCCCGCGGATCATGTCGAATGCCATCGGCATCCATCCGCTCTTCGTGTTCTTCGCTCTGCTCCTCGGCTCCAAGATCGCCGGCTTCTGGGGCGTGCTCCTGGGCGTCCCGATCGCCGGCGTCATCAACACGTTCATCCGCTACACGGTCGAGGTGAACTCCGGCCGCCGGCAGCGCACCCAGGCGGCCGCGCTCATGGAGGACGCCCCGATCGAGGCCGCGAAGTGACCCCGCGGAAGCACATCCTCGTCACGAACGACGACGGCATCGAGAGCGAGGCGCTCGGCCCGCTCGTCGACGCGCTCGCGGACCTCGGCGAGGTCGACGTGATCGCGCCCGAGCGCAACTGGAGCGGCGCGAGCCACAGCATCACGCTGTTCCGCCCGCTGCGCTGCCGGCCGACACGCCTCCGCACCGGCCAGGCCGCGTTCATGACCGACGGCTCGCCGACCGACTGCGTGCGGCTCGCGGTGCTCGGGTTCCTGAAGCAGAAGCCGGACCTCATCGTGAGCGGGATCAACCGCGGCGCGAACCTCGGCGACGACATCACGTACTCGGGCACCGTCGCCGCGGCGATGGAGGGCCTGCTCTCCGACATCCCGTCCATCGCGGTCTCGATCGGCGCGTTCGGCGCGAACCTCGACTTCTCCGTCGCGAGCGAGTTCGTCGCGCTCATCGGACGGAACAT
>DATCQC010000219.1:0-4373 GCA_036569685.1 Candidatus Limnocylindria bacterium
TGCGTGCGGCGTCGGCCTGCGCGTGATCGGGGTCCGCCGGGATGCGAGCCGCCGCGATCCGAAGGCGCCGACCGAGGGCGTCGATCGCATCGTCTCGACCGACCGGTTCGCCGAGGTCGCGCGCGAGGCCGACTATCTCGCGGTGACCGCGGCCCTGACGCCCCAGACGCGCGGGATGGTGTCCGCCGAGATCCTGGCTGCGCTGAAGCCGACCGCCTGGGTCATCAACATCGCGCGCGGGCCGATCGTCGACGAGGCGGCCCTCGCCGCCGCGTTGAAGGAGCAGCGGATCGGCGGCGCGGCGCTCGACGTCTTCGACACCGAGCCCCTGCCGGCCGAGAGCCCGCTCTGGTCGCTCGATAACGCGATCCTCACGCCCCACATCTCGAACTCGTCGCCGCGGGTACGCGAGCGGAGCCTGGCGCTCGTCACGGAGAACGTGCGCCGCTTCAACGCCGGCGAGCCGCTGCTCAATGTCGTCGACCGCGTGGTCGGCTATTGAAGCTCTCGAAGCGCGCGCTCGCCACCCGCACTCAAGGCTTCACCGAGTCGGTCATCCGCGAGATGACGCGTCTCTGCGCGACCTACGGCGGGATCAACCTCGCGCAGGGCTTTCCCAACTTCCCGGCGCCCGACCTGTTGAAGGACGCGGCGAAGCGGGCGATCGACGCCGACATCAACCAGTACTCGATCACGTGGGGGAGCAAGACGCTCCGCGACGCCCTCGCGAAAAGCTACGGCGAGACATACGGCATGACCGTCGATCCCGAGACGATGCTCACGGTGACCTGCGGCTCGACCGAGGCGATGGTCTCGACGCTGCTCGCGATCGTCGATCCGGGCGACGAGGTCGTGGTGCTCGAGCCCTTCTACGAGAACTACGGGCCGGATGCGGCGATCTGCGGCGCGACGCCGGTCTTCGTGCCGCTACGCGCGCCGGCGTACACCTTCGATCGCGACGAGCTGCGTGCGGCGTTCAGCGCGCGGACGAAGGCGATCATCGTCAACACGCCGAACAACCCGAGCGGCCGGATCTTCAGTGGCGACGAGCTCGAGTTCATCGCCTCGCTGTGCCGTGAGTACGACGCGATCGCGGTCACTGATGAGATCTACGAGCACATCCGATACGGCGGCCCGCACATCCCGATCGCGACCCTTGACGGCATGGCCGACCGCACGGTCACGATCTCCGGGGCGTCGAAGACCTTCTCGGTGACCGGGTGGCGGGTCGGCTGGATCGTCGCGGCGCCGCATCTCACCAACGGGATCCGCAAGGTGCACGACTTCGTGACCGTGGGCGCGCCCGCGCCGCTCCAGGAGGCCGTCGCCGCAGGCCTCACGCTCGGGGCGCCGTACTACCGCGACCTCTCGACTCACTACCGGGAGCGCCGGGACGCGCTGTTCGCGTCGCTCGATCGCGCCGGCTTCCAGCCGCGACTGCCGGAGGGCGCGTACTACATCCTCTGCGATATCTCGAGCTTCGGCGCGGGTGACGACGTGACGTTCGCGCGCCGGCTCGTCGCCGAGGTCGGCGTCGCCGCGGTGCCGGGCTCATCCTTCTTCTCGCGGCCCGAGCTCGGGCGAGACCTCATCCGGTTCACGTTCTGCAAGACCGACGAGCTGCTGCGCGAGGCGGGGGAGCGGTTGCTCAGCGCGCGCGAGGCGCTGTCCTAGTTCTCGGTGAGGGCCACGCCGTCGTTCTGATGCGCGCGCACGTAGGCGATGAACAGCGCGTAGCCGTCGGGTGACTGGGCGACCGCCGCGGGCGTGGCCGTGAGGTTCGCGAGCCGTGCCGCTGCGGCGGCCGAGTCATTCTGCCGGCCGAGGGCGCGCAATGCGAGCGGGTAGCTGCTCCGCACCGTGAATACGCCCGTGGCCGACCCGAGCTGCATGCCGCGCTCGAACGCGGCGACCGCCTCGGCGAACCAGCCGTCCTGATACGCGGCCTCGCCGTATGTGAGCCACGCGCTGCTGGTGTCCTGCGCCTGCGCGTCGGCCTTCGCGCGGGCGTAGAACCGATCGCGCATCGCGGTCTCTGACCAGTCCGGCCCGACGATCTGCTGCACACGCGCGGCGTCGGATGGCTGATAGATGACCATCCAGCGGTAGCTGAACGGCTGCCAGTTGGCCTCGAACCATTCATAGGACAGCGCCACGTTGGCCCCGAGCATCGGGTCGTTCACGTAGAAGACGCCGAGCTCGTCGTTGTAGCCGCGGACCGTGCGCCAGTGGGCGATCCGCGAGATGCTCGGATCCTGCATCCACTGGGTCACCATCGGCGCGAAGCCGCTCGCGACAAAGCTCTTGATCAGGTCGATGGTGCCGTTCATGCGCGAGACAGCGTGCAGGCCGTACAGCTGGTTCACCCACGGATCGACCGGTCCGGGGCCCATGCCGCGGCGGACGTCTGATCCGCGAAGGGCGAGCCGCGCCTCCTCCTGATCGGCGTCGATGCCGAACGTGGAGAGGGCCATCACGACCGAGGCGGGGCCGCAGTTGTTGAGGCTCTGCCAGAGATGACGCATCGGCCCCACGTCCGCCTTCGCGGGGAGCGTGTTCGCATCGTCGGCGCGCGCTGTCTTTGGGAACGCGGCCAGGAGCGATGCCGCCAGGAGCACCGCGAATACCGCACGCAGAGCACGCACCGCAGCGAATGGTAATTCGCGCTGACTACCATGAGAGTGAATGGGCCAGGACACCGTCGCCCGCCGTCCGCTCAGCGAGCATCCCGTGTGGGCGCGAGCCCTCCGGGGCGACAGCCTCGCTTCGCGGATGATCCTTCCGGTCGTCGTCTCGGCATCGGTCGAAGACCGCGAGCTGGTCGAAGGCACCGGCCGGCTCGAACGGCTATCGCTCACCGAACTCGTCCGCGACGCCCGCGCGGCGGCGTCCGCCGGCTTCGCCGGCCTCCTGCTGTTCGGGGCGTCCGACCGCAAGGACGGCCGCGCGTTCATCGCGAGCGAGCGCGATCACATCGTCACCCGCGCGATCCACGCGGTGAAGGAGGCGGTGCCCGAGCTGGGCATCGCGACCGACGTGTGCGTATGCGCGTACACCGACCATGGCCAGTGCGTGCTGTTCCGCGACGGCGCGGCCGATATGGACGGGACGCTTGAGCGCCTCGGCGAGATCGCGATCGCGCACGCCGATGCCGGGGCGGACCTCGTGATCCCGTCGGGCATGCTCGATGGCAGCGTCGCCGCGCTGCGGCGCGCGCTCTCCGGCGAGCACGACTCGGTGCCCGTCGCCGCGATGGTCAAGCTCGAGAGCAGCCAGTACGCGCTGCATCGGATCCTCGTGCAGGCGACGCCGATCCGCGAACGGGCGGTGCCGCTCCTCGCCGCCGACGATCCGACGGCCTCACGCGCCCGCGCGCTACGCGACGTCGCGGACGGCGCCGATGCCGTGGTCGTGACGCCCGGGACCGCGGCCCTCGACATCCTCGCGGGCCTGCGTCCGCTCGTGCGGCGACCGCTCGTCGCGTTCCACACGGCCGACGAGCATGCCGCCTTCGTCGCCGCTGCCGAGGAGCTCGATGCTCCGGCCGCCGAGCGCGAAGCGCTCGCTGCGTCCCGGCGCGCAGGGGCCGAACTGGTCGTCACGTACGGAGCATGGAACGCGGCCGAATAGCGGCGCCCTGCTAGCGTCGTAGTCGTGCAATACGAACGCGTGGTCCTCCCGAACGGCGTGCGCGTGCTGGTCAAGGACATGCCCGAAGCGCGCTCGGCGTCGATCGCCGTGTACGTGGGCGTCGGCTCGCGCGCGGAGACGAAGCTGAATGCCGGCACCAGCCACTTCCTCGAGCACATGGTGTTCAAAGGCACCGCGAACCGGCCCAGCGCGTCCGAGATCAGCCAGCAGATCGAGGGTGTCGGCGGCTCGGTGAACGCCTCGACCGACAAGGAGGCCACGGTCTTCTCGTCGTTCGTGCCCGCCCGTCACTACCTCCTCGCGCTCGACGTCGTGGCCGACATGGTCCGCGCGCCGCTGCTGCGCGAGTCCGATGTCGAATCCGAGCGGAACGTGATCGTCGAAGAGATCCGGATGTACCGGGACCAGGCCCAGGACCGCGTGCACACGCTCATCGACGAGCTCCTCTATCCGAACCATCCGCTCGGGTGGGAGATCGCCGGCCGCCAGGCGGTGGTGCTCGGGCTCACCGCACCCGCCTTGCGCGAGTTCATGGAGACGCACTACGCGCCGGAGCGGATCGTCGTCGCGATCGCGGGGCGCATCGACGAAGCCGAGGCGATCACCGCGGTGCGGTCGCGATTCGGCGACCTCGCCGCGCGCCCGGCGGTCAAGGGCAAGCCCGCGCCGCGCGCTGGGCGCACGCGCACGCGGACCCTCGCGAAGCGCGGCGAGCAGGCTCA
>DATCQC010000220.1:0-5575 GCA_036569685.1 Candidatus Limnocylindria bacterium
CGCGAGCGCTGACCGGATGCGCCGGCTCGCCTGGACGGCGGCGGCGGTCATCGCGATCGCCCATGCCGTCCGCATCGCGATCCCGGAGCTGCCGGCGGGCGGGGTCGGAGCATTCGCCGAGCTGCGTGCCTCGCTCGGCGAGCCGTTGCGCCGGCTCGTGCCCGAGCCGGAGAGCGGGATCCTCCTCGGTGTCGCGCTCGGCGATCGCGGCTCGATCAGCGCCGACCTCGCGTACGCGTTCTCGCGGAGCGGGACGAGCCATCTCCTTGCGATCTCCGGTTTCAACATGACCCTGGTCGCGTCGGCCGTGGGCGCCCTGCTGCGCGGACGCTGCGGGCCGCGGTCACGCGCGATCGCGACCGTGGCGGCGGTCGTCCTCTACAGCCTGCTCGTCGGACTCGGCGCGAGCGTCGTGCGCAGCGCGGTCATGGCCGTGATCACGTCGCTCGGTCTGGCACTCGGGCGGCGCGCGGCTGCGGCGAACGGCCTGTGCGCCGCGATCGCGGTGATGCTCGCGATCGATCCGGCGACGGTCGGCGACGCGAGCTTCCTGCTCAGCGCGGGCGCGACCGCCGGGCTGCTCGCGTTCCAGGCGCCGCTGGCCAGACGGCTCGCGTGGCTGCCGTCACTGGCGGGTGACGGTCTCGCCGCGACGCTCGCGGCCACGCTGCCCACGCTTCCGATCGTCGCCGGGATCTTCGGCCGGGTCTCGCTCGTCTCGCCGGTCGCGAACCTCATCGCGGTCCCGCTGTTCCCCGCGCTCATGGCGACCAGCGTCGCGACCATCGCCGCCGGAGCGGTGTCGGTCGATCTGGCGCGCCCGTTCGCCCTCGCCGCGTACGCCATCGCGTTCGCCCTGCGCGTCGTCGTCGAGACCGCCGCGGGCCTGCCGCTCGCCGCGATCGATGTGCCGCCGGGGCCGCTCACCGCCGCGCTGCTCCTGGCCGCCTGCGCGGGCGCGGTCATCGTCGCGCGGCGGATCCAGATGCCTCGTCCGCGACTCTCACCGCCCGCCCTGCCGCCTCTGCCCTCGCGGCGCGCGATCGCGATCGCGCTCGGGCCACTGCTGCTCGTGGCCGCGATCGCAGCCGGCCTGTTCGCGACGGCGGCTCCTTCGTTCCGCGTCAGGGCGCTCGACATCGGCCAGGGCGATGCCTACCTCGTCGAGGTCGGCGGGAAGATCGCGCTCATCGATGGCGGACCGGATCCTGCCCGTCTGCTCGCCGAGCTCGGCGCGAGCCTGCCCCCGTGGCGCCGGCGGATCGATCTCGTCGCGCTCACCCATGCGCACCTCGATCACGGCGCTGGACTCGTGGCGGTGCTCGACCGATACGACGTCGGGCTCGCCGTCGCGCCGCGCGGGCTCAATGCCGGTCCGCTCGCGAGCGCGTGGGCTGCACGCATCCAGGCCCACCACATCGCGCGCGCGGACGTCGGCACGGGATCGGTCGTGACGTTCGGAGCGGCGCGGATCCGGGTGCTCGCGCCGAACGACGATCCCCAGGTCGACGTGCCCTCGCTCGTACTCCGGCTCGAGGTGGGTCCAGTCTCCATCCTGTTCAGCGGCGATGCCACCGAGGCCGCGCAGGCCGATCTGCTGCTTGCGCCGGACGCGCTGCGCGCCCGCGTCTATGTGCCGCCGCACCACGGGGCCGCGACGCCGTACGCGAGCGCGCTCGTCGGCGCCGTGCATCCCGAGGTCGCGCTCATCTCCGCCGGGCTGAACAACCGGTACGGCCATCCGACGCCCGAGACGCTCGCCGCGCTCGCCGGCGTGCCGACGTACCGCACGGACCGCGACGGCACCGTCGAGCTCACCATGGACGGCAGCCGGCTTGTCGTGCGTTCACACGCGAACGGATTGCCGCCACCGCGCCCGCAGGGGATCCCGCAGCTACCCCGCTAGGCTCGATCGCGTGCCGGGGACACGACGCGGCCGCTCGCTCTATCTCATCCACGGTGAGGATCCGTATCGCGCGCGGCTGCGCGCGGCGGAGCTCGTCGCGTCACTCATGAGCGGCGACGAGCGGCCATCCGACCTCCGCGCCCAGCGCTCGACGGATCTCGGCAGCCCGCTCGGACTGAGCCGGCACGACGCCCGCGACACCGGCGCGGCGGCGCTCATCGAGCTGTCCGGTCGCTCGCAGGGCCTGTTCGATGCCGTGGACGAGCCGCGGATCGTCGTGGTCGAGCACGCCGAGGCGCTCAAGGACACCGACGTCATCGCGCGGTTCCCCACGGAAGCGGCCCTCGTCCTGGTGAGCGAGTCGAAGATCCAGACCCGGACGCGCCGCGCGGCGCCGAAGACCAAGCCCGCAGCGGAGGCTGCGGCCGCGGACCTGCCCTCCGCCGTCCTGGCCGCCGAAGGTGTGATCGAGCACATCGCGCGCCTGCTGCCACAGGAGCTGGGCGGCTGGATCGCCGCGCGCGCCACGCTGCTCGGTGTCGAGGTCGCTCCGGACGCGATCAACGAGCTCGGCGCCGCCGTCGGCCCGGATAGCGAGCGCGTCGATCAGGAGCTCGCGAAGCTCGGGGCATTCGCGGCGGGTGCGCGCGTGACCGGCGCCGACGTGCGCGCGCTCGTGAACGGCGCGATCGAGTCGGACATCTTCGAGCTCACGCAGGCCGTCGTGCGACGTGACTCGCAGATCGCGATCCGCCGCCTGGAACATCTGCTCGCGGAGGGCCAGGCGCCGCAGCAGATCATCGCTCTCCTGCTCTGGCAGTTCCGCGTGCTCCTCTTCGCGTCGGCGATGCGATCGAACGCCGACGCCGAGCGGAGCGCAAAGGCCATTCGCAGCTCGGCGTACGCCATCGGGAAGTGGCAGGCCTTCGCGCGACGGGTCAGCCGTGCCGACATCATTCGCGCGTACGAGGTCCTCTACGCGACCGACCTCGCGATCAAGACCGGCCGGATCGAGGAGAAGCTCGCGATGACGTTATGCGTGCTCGACCTCTGTGGGATCCAAGCCGCCGATCCGCGCGAGCTCGTGGTCGGAGAGCCGCCGCGCCGCTAGATCGCTAGCGCTTCGCGACCGCCTCGGCCTGCGCGGGCTTGGGCTCCTGGCTCTTCAGGTAATCCTCTTTGAAGCGCTTGAGGCCCGCATCGGTGAGCGGGTGCTTGAACATCGCCTGCAGCACGCCGAATGGCATCGTCCCGATGTCGGCGCCGGCGAGCGCAGCCTGTGACACATGGAGCGGTCCCCGCAGGCTCGCGGCGAGGACCTTGGTCTTGATGTCCTGCTGCCGGTACGCGGAGACGATGTCGCGGACGATCACCATACCGTCCTCGTTGATATCGTCGACGCGTCCGACGAACGGACTGATGATGTACGCGCCGATCGCCGCGGCGAGCAGCGCCTGGTTCACGCTGAAGCAGAGGGTGACGTTGATCCGCGTGCCCTCGCCGGCGAGGATCTTCCCCGCGGCCAGGCCGTCAGGGGTCATCGGGACCTTCACGATGACGTTCTTGTGCCACGACGCGAGCCGCCGGCCCTCGACGAGGATGTCGTCCTTCTTCTCGCTGACGACCTCGGCCGACACGTTGCCGATGATCCCGCAGATCTTTTTGACCTGGGTCTCGTGGTCCTGGCCGGCCTTCGCGATGAGGGTCGGGTTCGTCGTGACGCCGTCAATGACGCCCCAGTCGACTCCCTGCTTGATCTCGTCGAACTCCGCGGTGTCGAGGAACAGCTTCATGCCGGCGTCTCCTGCAGGTGCGGTGCCCGCGCTTCGGCGCGACCGCTCGCTCGGGCGTATTCGAGGGCAGCCTGGATGAACGATACGAACAGCGGGTGCGGGCGGTTCGGCCGCGACCGGAACTCTGGGTGGTACTGCGTCCCGAGGTAGAACGGGTGCCCTTCGAGCTCGCTGATCTCGACCAGCCGGCCGTCGGGCGAGAGGCCGCTGAACCGCATGCCATGGTTCCCGAGCAGCTCGCGGTACGCGTTGTTGAACTCCCAGCGGTGACGGTGCCGTTCGAGCACGATCGGCTGGCGGTATGCGCGGTGCGCGAGCGAGCCCTCGGTCAGCACGCACGGGTAGGAGCCGAGCCGCATCGTGCCGCCCTTGTCGTTCACGTCCCGCTGCTCGGGCAGCAGGTCGATGACCGGGTGTGGGGTGAACGCATCAAATTCGGTGGAATTCGCGTCGTCCGTCCCGAGCGCCGTCCGGGCCAGCTCGATGACCATGCATTGCATGCCCATGCACAGGCCGAGGGTCGGGATCTGCTGCTGGCGCCCGAACCGCGCGGCCTGGACCTTTCCCTCGATGCCGCGGTAGCCGAAGCCACCGGGAATGACGATCCCGTCGAGGCCGACGAGCGGCTCCGTGTCGCCGCCGTGCTCCAGCTTCTCGCTGTCGATCCACCGGATCTTCACATCGCAGCCGGCGGCCCAGCTCGCGTGCCGGATCGACTCGGCGACGGAGAGGTACGCGTCGCGGAGCTCGATGTACTTGCCGACCAGCCCGATCTCGAGCGGGATGCGGGCCGTCTTGATGCTCTCGACCAGGGCTCGCCATTCCGTCAGGTCCGGCTCCGTCGCGCGCTCCGTGAGGCCGAGCTCCTCGACGACGATCTTGCCGACGCCCGACTCCTCGAGCATGAGCGGCACGGCGTAGATCGACCAGGCGTCCGGCTCGGAGACCACGTTGTCGATCTTGACGTCGCAGAACAGCGCGATCTTCTCGCGAAGCTCGTCGTCGATCGGGACGTCGGCCCGGGCGATGATCACGTCGGGCTGGATGCCGATCGAACGCAGCTCCTTGACCGAGTGCTGCGTCGGCTTCGTCTTGAGCTCGCCGCCAACGACGCGCGGGAGGAGCGTGAGGTGGATGTACATGACGTTCTGCCGGCCGACGTCGTTGCGGAACTGACGGATCGCCTCGAGGTAGGGGAGCGACTCGATGTCGCCGACCGTCCCACCGACCTCGACGACCACGACTTCGGCCTGGGCCTCGCGCGCGACCCGATGGATCCGCGACTTGATCTCGTTCGTGACATGCGGGATGACCTGCACCGTTGCGCCGAGATAGTCACCCCGGCGCTCCTTCGCGATCACGGCGTTGTAGATCTGGCCCGTCGTGAGATTGGAGGCGCGCGTGACGTTGCGGTCGATGAACCGCTCGTAGTGACCGAGGTCGAGGTCGGTCTCGGCGCCGTCCTCGGTGACGAAGACCTCACCGTGCTGGTACGGCGACATGGTCCCGGGATCGACGTTGAGGTACGGATCCATCTTCAGCGAGGCGACCGAGAGGCCGCGGGCCACGAGGATGCGACCGAGCGACGCCGCGGTGATGCCCTTGCCAAGCGAGGAGGTGACCCCTCCGGTCACGAACACGAACTTCGGCACGGCCGCTGACCTCCGGGGTTTTTCCAATTGTACCGGAGCGCCTAATCGAAGCGAAATGGAAGCGAATGCAGGACGACCAGGCGCGGACGATCCGTACCGCCGATCGGCGGGTATTCGGGCACCTCGACCGGCTCCTCGATCCGGCAATCGTCGGTCCGCGCGTCGAACCGGAGCGCCCGGAACCGCGCGTCGACGAGCACGCCGCGCTCGACGCTCTCGTGGTC
>DATCQC010000221.1:0-1504 GCA_036569685.1 Candidatus Limnocylindria bacterium
CGGCATCCCGCGTGGCAGTCCGGCGCACCATGACCTCGCGGCTCAGGCGATGCGCGCCAAGCTCGAGCAGAATCCCGCGGTCCAAGAGGCACTTCGCGCCACCGCCGGATTGCGCTTGACCCACGAGCTGATCGACGAGCAGGGCCAGGCGGTCCCGGACAGCCTCACGCTGCCGAAGGCGGTCTTCGTCGACATCTGGACCCGACTGCGCGACGAGGTCGCTTAGACGGATCGGCGGAGGAGCAGGCCGAGGATCATGACGTGCGCGACGAGGGCGGCCGGCACGATGACGATCGGGATGTAGTAGGCGGCGCCGAGCTGCGTCACGACGCCGGCACTGCGGGCCTGCGCGAAGGCGTTCGCGAAATCCGCGATGCCCTCGACGCTGAAGATCCACACCAGCGGGATCGCGAACCGAGATCGCGCGCGGAGCAGCGCGATCGAGGCGAGGGCGAGGACGCCTGCGATCGCGGTCCCGAGACCCGCTGGCACCGCGAAGCCCTGCGCGAGCGACGCGCCGGTCGCGGCAGGCGCCAGGAAGACCAACCCGATGTAGCGAAGCGTGTGCACCGCAAGGAGCGGCTGCAGCGCGACCTCGCGAGGAAGCCCGATAAGGCGCGGCGCGACGAACCATCGGGCGAGCAAGCTCCAGGTGAGCAGCCCGAGGACGACCTGCGCGGGGAAGATCAGGTCCGTGTTCACGGGGCGTCCATGGCGGTCGGACTATAGCCACGCGCTCGAATTCGGCCTGAAAACGGTCTTCCTATACTCGCATCGACGCCGGAGCTTTCCCCGACGCCGAGCCGAATACGGAGCGGGAGGAACTCATGAACTCGAGCCTCATCTCCAAGATCGAGAAGGCGAAGCGGTACGCGGAAGAACCTGATCGGGTCCAGTTCCAAGCTCTCGAAGCGACGTTCCGCGGCGACAACGGGACCCATACCATCCGCCTCTCCGGAGATGAGTGGATCTGCGAATGCGATCACTTCCAGGTCCACGGCCTCTGCTCTCACGTCATGACCCTGCAGCGTCTCTTCGCCGCGAACCTCTCCGACGCCGCGCGATTCACGCAAGAACGACTCATCGCCACCGCGTGAGCTAGCCCCGCGCACAACTGAATACGCGGATCTCCAGCGAAGCCGGTGCGATTCCGGCAGGGTCCCGCCACCGTAACGGCCGATCGGCCGAACTCGGGTCGCCTGGTCCTCCGCTCGCGGCCAACACACCTTCGCGAGAAAGGGTGAGCCAGATATGACTCGACGCTTCGCGCTGCTTTTCGCGGTCCCCCTCCTACTCCTCAGCTGCGTATCTTCCGCATCGCCGGCGGCTTCGACCCCAACGGCCACGGCGAGCGCCTCCGCTGCGGCTTTTCCCACCAGCATCACCGACTTCCAAGGCCGCTCCGTCGCGATCTCCAAGCGACCCGAGCGCATCGTGTCCATCGGTCCATCGAACACCGAGTTCCTGTTCGCGCTCGGTGCCGGCGATCGAGTCGTCGGCGACG
>DATCQC010000222.1:0-2656 GCA_036569685.1 Candidatus Limnocylindria bacterium
GGGGCACCCGACCGGCTTGCTCTTCGCAACGCTCGGCCGCGCCTCCTACGCTGTGCGAGGTTCGAGGGGAGGGCGAGTGGATCTCTGGCAGACCCTACGCGAGCGATTGGATTACGCGACATTCGTGCCCGCGCCCGTCGCGGACATCGAACGCGCCGATCTGCGCCGTCGGGACGGCTCGCCCTACACGATGCTCAAGAACCCGCATGGCGACAACGGGGCGGGCCGGTACCTCCGCCTCGATCCGGCGGACGTCCAGCTCTTCGAGCTCATGGACGGCCAGCGGACGATCCAGGACATCCTCGTCGCCCACCTCGAGCGTGCCGGGGTCTTCGCGATCGACCGGCTCGCTCGCCTCACCGCGAGCCTTCGGGTCAACGGGTTCTTCGGGGAGGAGCCGCCACCGCTCTACGAGAAGCTGTTCGCGCGGCGCGCGATGCGTGATCCGATCGTGCGGTCGTCCCTGTTCCTTCGCCGGCTCGTCACGTGGGATATCGCGCGTTGGTCTAACGCCGACGGGGTCGTCGATCGGGTCTATCGCTTCGGGGGGTGGCTCGCGTTCACGCGGATCGGAGCGACGCTGCTCGTGGGCTTCGGGCTCTACGGCCTGTGGCTCTGGTTCCAGGAGGTCCGCGATCCGAAGCTCCAGCTCGTCACGATCGACGGGTCGTACGTGCTCGGGATCATCGCGCTCACGATCCTGCAGGTCCTTTCGATCTCGGTACACGAGGCGGGACATGCGCTCGCGATCCGTCACTACAAGCGACACGTCCGCCGGTTCGGGTTCGCGATGTACTACCTCTTCCCGTGCTTCTACGTCGATTCCACCGATATGACCCTCGGATCGCGCGCGCAGCGCATCGTCGTCTCGCTCGCTGGTCCGTTCGCCGGTCTCACCACGGCGGCCGCGTGCGCGGTCGCGGCCGCGGCGCTACCCGGCACGCTCCAGGGCGAGCTCGCGTTCAAGGCGGCGAGCCTGTTCGTGTTCCAGTTCGTGTTCAACCTGTTGCCGATCCTCGAGCTCGACGGCTATCACGTGCTGGTGGATGCGCTCGACGCTCCGTTCCTGCGCCAGCGGGCCATGTGGTTCGTGCGCACCGCCGCCATTCGCAAGGTCCGGGCGCGGGCGAAGTGGACCGCGGAGGAGATCGGCCTCGCCGCCTTCGGTGGCACGGCGATCGTGACCTCCCTGGGCACGCTGATCCTCTCGATCCTGCTCTGGCGGTCGCGCATCGTCGTCGCGGCCAGGGAGCTGCTGGCCGCCGGCCCGGTCGGGGTGCTGGTCCTCGCGATCCTCGTGCTCGTGTTCGTCGGGCCGCTCGCCGTCGCGGTGATCGCGCGATTGGTCGGGATCGCGAAGACGAGCATCTCGCTGGCCGGTGCGCGCAGTCGCGCAGCGGCCGAACGCGAGCACGGGGCGCGCGTGGTGATGCTGTCCCGGGTACGGTTCCTCGCCGGTCTCCCCGGCCCGACGCTCGCCGCGCTCGCGTCGCACCTCCGTGTCGAGCGGGTCGACGCCGGACACACGGTCATCACGGCGGGCAGCGTCGGCGACCGGTTCTACCTCGTCCGGTCCGGCCGGCTCCAGGCCACCGCACCCGACGGAACGGTCCTCAGCCAGCTCGCGCCCGGCGAAGGCTTCGGGGAGCTCGCCCTCATCGACCGCACGCCACGGAGCGCCACCGTCGAGGCGCTCGAAGCGAGCGAGCTCTGGTCGCTCGACAGCTCTCACTTCCAGCGGTGGGTGCGTGATCGCTTCGAGATCGCGGCCCGGATCCGGTCCGATCAGGGCGAGCGCCAGGCGCTCGCGAAGCTCCCGTTCTTCCGCGACCTCGAGGGCCGCGAGCTCGATCGGATCGCCGCGCGGCTCCAGACCCGGCGGTACGAGCCGGGCGATGTCGTCATCCAGGCCGGCGAGAGCGGTGGTGGGTACTACGTTGTCCGGGAGGGGCAGGCGGACGTCCACCTGCCGGATGGCCGGTACGTGCGCACGCTCGGGCCGGGGGACGCGTTCGGCGAGCTCTCGCTCATCTTCGGCGTCCCGCGGACGGCCACGGTGACCGCAAAAGGGCCATTGACCGTCGCCGTCATGGGCCGTCCGGACTTCGCCGCGCTGGTCAGCGCCTCCGGCGAATCAATGCGTGATTTTCGGGCGAGAACGGGCCATTATGTCGGGGCCGGCCTCGGTGGGGCCGTTGGGGGAGCGTGAGTGGACTGCTGGATCTGCGAGCGACCGGCGCTCGCCGCCTGCCGGTTTTGCGGTCGGGGAGCGTGTCGCGAGCACGCGAAGAGTCACCCGTTCGTCCTCGATATCTATCGCGGCGCGAAGCGCCAGGCGCTGCGCGCGCTCGTCGTGGAAGACGCCATTCATTGCGGTGTCTGCCGTCCGCGGAGCGAGCCCGTGGACATGCCGGAGCTCGAGTAGGGGAGGCGGACAAGCGGGAGAGTTAGCTACATCACGTAGCCGGCGTGCCGATGGGCATCGACCGAGGGGCCCGTCCGGCGCACGATCGCACCAATCCACCAGGAAAGAAGGAGCAAAGCGATGGCAAGCAAGAACCTAGGGGCAGTGATCCAGCGGGCGATCAGCGACGGGGCTTTCCGTCGCCAGCTTCAGTCCGACCCGGCCGCGGCGCTCCGCGGCTTCAACCTCACC
>DATCQC010000223.1:0-6403 GCA_036569685.1 Candidatus Limnocylindria bacterium
GCCCATCGTCCCCGCGACCCCGAGGGTCGCCGAGGTCATCACCACCGAGCGGTGCCGGTCGATGAGCGTCCGCCGCAGCGCGTTGCCGACATGCGCCGGGGCGACGAACAGTCCGATGCCGTCGTTGCTCCGTTCGAGCCACGCGATCTCCCCCGGCTTCGGCCGGTGGATCCCATGCTCGATCGCGCCCTGCTCGCCGATAAGCTCCTTCATCGCGCTCTCGTGCTCGACGAGCTCGTCCTCATCGCCGCCGCGTGCCGCGAGGCGGTCGCCCGCGGCGCGGATGCCCGCGAGCGCATCGGCCATCCGCTCTGCCGCGAGCTCGATCGGCAGCCAGCGGTCGTCGCTCGCCCGGAAGCCGCCGGTGATCCGGAGGCGGTCGGTCCGTTCGGGGAGCAGCGTCGCGAGCGCGTCGAACGTCTCGTCCGAGGTGGTGCGCGCCCGCGAGACCTCATCGCGCAGCGCCTGCGCTGCCTCGACCTCCGATGGATCGCCCGACCTCGCCGCGGTCATGACGAGCGGCGAATGGGCGATGCGGTCAAGGTCGCGGTGGGTACGAGCGGTCTCCAGCTTGAACCCGAACGCGTCGGATGCGACATCTTCGAGCCGGTGGGCCTCGTCGACGACGACGTGGTCGGCGTCCGGGAGCAGGTTGCCGCCGCCGCGCGCGTCGTGGAGCAGCAGCGCATGGTTCACGACGACGATGCCGGCCGCGGCGGCCGCGGATCGCGCTCGCTCGAGGTAGCAGCCGCCGCGGGTCGCGGCGCACCGCCGGCTCGTGCACGTCTCGTCGTCAGCGGACACGCGGGACCAGAGCGCGCTCTCGCCGCCCAGAAGGTTCAGCTCCGCGCGATCGCCGCTCGTCGTGGTCGTCCGCCAGATGAGCGTCTTCAGCGCGAGCCGCGCCTCCTCGCGCGTGGTGACCTGCGTCCGGAACAGCTGCCAGCGCCGCGGGCAGAGATAGTTCGAGCGGCCCTTGAGCACGGCGACCAGAACGGTCGTGCCGAGCGCCGCCTGCAGGTCGGGAAGGTCCTTCCGGACGAGCTGGTCCTGGAGCGGCAGCGTGTGCGTGCTCACGATGACCCGCTCGCCGCCGAACGCCCGGCCGAGCGCCGGCAGCAGGTACGCGATCGACTTCCCCACTCCGGTGCCGGCCTCGGCCATGAGCACGCCACCCGTCGCCATCGTCCGCTCGATCTCGATCGCGAGCTGCCGCTGCTCGGGCCGATCCTCGAAGCCGCCGATCGATCGCGCGAGCGGACCGGTCATCCCAAGACACGTCGCGGCATCGATCGACCCGACGCGCCCGGGCGGCCCCGGCGTTGCCGGCGCCGGCCGAGCTCCATCCAGCGGATCGCCGTCCCAGGCGTGGCGAAGCGATCCGCCGAGCGCGTCGGCGAAGAATTGCTCCGCGGCGGGACCGATGACCGCGGCGTACGAGCGAGCTTCCTCGAGCAACGGCGGAGCAAGCGCGCGCGCCCGCGACGCCAGCGTCCCGAGGACCGCGGCGCAGGTCAGCGCGTCGTCGAGCGCGCGGTGCGCGCTCTCCGGCACGATGCCTTCGTCCGCGGCGAGCCGCTGGAGCGCGTACGAGGGCGCCCTGGGCAGCAGCATCGACGCGAGGTCTGCCGTGTCGAGACGGGGCGCGCCGGGCACAAAGCCGTTCCGCTCGAGGAAGGACAGGTCGAAGCCGACGTTGTGGCCGACGAAGACACCGTCCCCCGCGAACGCGGCGAAGCGCGCGACCGCATCGGCGGCCGACGGCGCGCCGGCCAGATCGACGTCGCGGATCCCGGTGAGCCGCGTGATCGTCGCGCCGATGTCGCGCCCGGGGTCGACGAACGTGCTGAACCGCTCACCCGGCTCGGCGCCATCTTCCGTCAGGCGGACGCGCACCGCGCCGATCTCGATGATCCGGTCCGTTTCCGGATCGAACCCCGTCGTCTCCAGGTCGACCGCGATGAGGTCTTGCAGTCAGGTCGCCGATCTAGGCCGCGTCGTCGCGGCACGCGTCTTAGGGGTATATGCCTCGCGTCAGCGTCGCTTCGGCCACTCGCGCGACCGCGACCATGTACGCGGCCGTCCGCATGTGCACCCTGTGCTTCAGCGACATCTGCAGGACGTCGTTGAACGACTTCACCATGACCTCTTTGAGCCGCGCGTTGATCGTCGCCTCGCGCCAGAACAGGTTCTGCAGATCCTGGACCCATTCGAAGTACGAGACCGTCACGCCGCCGGCGTTGCAGAGGATGTCCGGGATCATGAACACGCCCTTGTCGTAAAGGATCCGATCGGCCTCGGGGCTCGTGGGCCCGTTCGCCGCCTCGGCGACGAGCTTGGCCTTGATCCGAGGCGCGTTGTGCTCGCCGATCTGGTTCTCGATCGCCGCCGGGATGAGGATCTCGCAGTCGAGCTCGAGCAGCTCGCTGTTGCTCACCGTCTCCGACCCGGGGAAGCCCACGACACTGCCGGTCTCGCGCTTGTACGCGTCGACCTTGTTCGGGTCGATGCCCTTCGCGTTGTGGATGCCGCCCTGCGTGTCCGACAGCCCGACGACGACCGCGCCGAGCTCGGCCATGAGCTTGGCCGAGAACGAGCCGGCGTTGCCGAAGCCCTGTACGACGACCCGGGCGCCCTCGAGGTCGAGTCCGAGATGCTTCGACGCTTCGATGATCGTGTACACCGCGCCGCGTGCGGTCGCCTCGTTCCGGCCTTCGCTCCCACCGATCGAGAGCGGCTTGCCGGTGACGACCGCGGGGACCGTGTGCCCCGCGTGCATCGAGTAGGTGTCCATGATCCAGGCCATCGTCTGCGCGTTCGTGTTCACGTCGGGCGCCGGGATGTCGCGCTCCGGTCCGATGAGCAGCGCGATCTCCGTGGTGTAGCGGCGGGTGAGCGTCTCGAGCTGCTGCATGGTCATGGTCTTCGGGTCGCAGATGACCGCGCCCTTCGCACCGCCATACGGGATCCCGACGACCGCGCACTTCCACGTCATCCACATCGCGAGCGCCTTGACCTCCCCGATCGTCGCGCTCGGGTGATACCGGATGCCGCCCTTGCCCGGGCCGCGCGAGGTGTTGTGCTGGACGCGGTAGCCGGTGAAGACCTTCACCGCGCCTTCCTGCATCCGCACCGGGAAGTGGACGGTGAGCTCGCGCTGGCATTCCCGAAGGATGCCGCGCATGTTCGGATCGAGGTGGAGCTTGTCGGCCGCGGTGTCGAACTGCTCGATCGCGACCTCCCACGGGTCGCGCTGGGTGTGATCGATCGTCGCTGCGGACCTCATGCGCCGGCTCTCCTTCTGTCGTTCATTTCAGCTTCGGCGGATTGAGCTTGTCGATGGACAGCCACGAGGCCGCTGTCTGGCCCGGCGAGTATGGGCTGTTCCAGTCCTTGAGAACTACGCGCTTGAAGCCGAGGCCGGTGAGCGTCTCGCGCCACGCCCGCAGTCCGCGCGTGACGTACGCGGTGAGCCGGACGTTCGGGCTCGGCGTCACGAGTCCCTCGAGGTGGCGCTTCCGCTCGAGCAGCGGCACGCCCAGCAGCGGATCGCCGTCGACCTCGAGCAGATCGAAGGCGCTGAAGATCTGGCGGCGTGGCGACTCGCGAGTGAACGCGTTGCCCTCGGGGTCGACCTCGAGATCGCGGTCGTCCTCCCAGTTCGCGACGAGCACGCCATCGATGATCGCCGTGGTCGAGTGGGTCTCCGCCTGGATCGCGTCGAACAGCTCGCGCGGTCCGTCGACGGGCCCGTCGTAGCCGACGAACGGCGGCCCGCCGTGGCCGATGCGCACGAGGACCCGGGTCCCCTGCCAGGCCGGCTCGAGGATGTGATTCGGCAGCTCGGCCTGCTCCCGAACCGCCTTCGGGCGCTGAGGCGCCAGATCCGCGCCGAGGGCCGTCGATTCCACCGGTTCCGAGTATTTCACGGCCATTCTTGGCCTCTTGACAGTTCGAACACCCGTTCTATGATGCCCGAACACCTGTTCGAGCGGGAGCCTTGGAGCAGGTGAAATCCGCCAGCACGAGGTGTCACCGTGGCCATCGCCATCGCCTTTCCCCTCCCTTCGTCAGCGGGCGGCGCGCGAGCAGCCCTCCGCGCGCCGCTCCGCGACATCCCACCGCGCGTGTACTCGCCGTTCGGTCAACGCCGGTTGGCGCGGCCGATGGCGATCCGACTCGCAGAAGCGGACCGCGGGGACAGCGCGCCTCCTGGCCGGTCGCGCCGTCCCTTCGTCCGCCTCCGCGGGCGCCGGCTCTAGGTCTTCGCCGGCGGCTCGGCCGCACTTCTCGCCATCGCGGCGAGGGGTGCGGCGAGCGCGCTGAACTCGGTCGGGATGATGAATTTCGTCGCCGGTGATGCCCCGAGCGCCTTCAGCGCCTCGAAGTACTGGAGCGTGATCGTCCGCGCGTCGGCGCCCATCGCGGTCTCGTTGATCTTGCCGAGCGCCAGCGCGAAGCCCTCGGCCCGGAGGATCGCCGACTGGCGGGCGCCCTCGGCCTGCAGGATGTTCGACTGCTTGTCACCCTCGGCCACGAGGATCGCGGACGCCCGCTTCCCCTCCGCCTCGGTCACCGACGCGCGGCGGATCCGCTCGGCGGTCATCTGGCGGGTCATGGCCTCCTGGATCTCGCGCGGCGGGACGATCTCCCGGATCTCGACGCGGTTCACCTTGACGCCCCAGCGGTGGGTCTCATCGTCGAGCTTGATCCGCAGCACCTCATTCATCTGCTCGCGCTTGGCGAACGCGTCGTCGAGGACGAGGTCACCGATGACCGCGCGAAGCGTGGTCGACGCGATCTGCTGGACCTGCTGGCGGAAGTTCTGGACCTTGATCACCGAATCGGACGCCTCGACGACCTGCTGGAAGATGAGGAAGTCGATCGAGATCGTCGCGTTGTCCTTCGTGATGCAGGTCTGCTGCGGGATCTCGACGCTGAACTCACGAAGGTCCACCGTCACCGAGCTCTGGATCGGTGGCGGAAGAAGGAGCACGAGGCCCGGCCCGCTGGTCTTCTGGTATCGGCCGAGGGCGAACACGACGAGTCGCTGATATTCAGGGACGATGTGCACCACCGTCCGCAGGACGAGGAGCGCGACGACGAGCAGGAACGCGAGGATCACGAGCTCGGTGGACATTTAGCTTTCCCTTCTTCCGGAGGACGAGGCCTCCGGGCCGACGATAAGTCGCAAGCCATCGACACGCCGTACGCGGACCGCGGCGCCTTGCGGGATCGGACCGCCTTCGCTCACCGCGCTCCACTCGTCGCTTCCGGCGCGGACGATGCCGGTCGGCGCGAGCTCGGTCTTCGCCACGCCGAGGGACCCGACGAGGAGCGCGGCGCCGCTGGCCACGGGCAGCCGCTGGAATCCCACGGCCAATCGGACGACCACCACGAAGAACAGCGCGGCCGTGCCCACCACCAGGAGCAGCGTGACCGGGTCGGCGGTGTAGCGCAGCCCCGGGAAGGTCGGCCGGCCAGGCGGGAACACGATGATCGCGCCGAGGAGCAGCGAGGCGATGCCGCCGGCGAGCAGCAGCCCGTGGCTCACGATCTTCACCTCGGCGATGAACAGGACGAGCGCGAAGATCATGAGGGCGATACCGGCGGCGTTCGCGTCGAGCGTCCCGAACGAGAAGAGCGCGATCACGATCGCGATCACCCCGATGATCCCCGGGAAGATGAGCCCGGGGTTCGAGAGCTCGAAGATGAGCCCGTAGGTCCCGATCGTGAACAGGAGCAGCGCGATCTGCGGGTCGACGACGAAGTGCAGGAACGTCTCGAACGGGCTCATCCCGTCGTCGTCGATCGCCGCGGCCTTCGTCGCGAGCGTGACGGCCTGACCCTTCACCTGCACGGTCTTCCCGTCGATCTGGGCAAGCAGATCGGGGAGATCCGTTGCGATGAGATCCACGACCTTGAGCTGAAGGGCCTGGTCGTCGCGGATGCTCACGCTGTTCCGGACCGCATCCTCGGCCCACTGCTCGTTGCGGCCGCGGGCCTTGGCGATCTTCGTGATCTCCGCGACGGCGTCGTTCTCGGCCTTCAACCGGAGGTCGCCCTGGATGTCGCCGCCGGAGCTGTCGACCGGGTGCGCGGCGCCGATATTCGTCGCCGGGGCCATCGCCGCGATGGCGCCGGCCATCGTGATGAACGTCCCGGCCGAGGCGGCCCGCGCGCCCGACGGCGCGACGTACGTCACCACCGGGAGCGGCGCGTTGAGGAAGTCGGTCGTGATCTGGTAGGTCGAGTCGATGAGCCCACCGGGCGTATTGATCACGAACACCACCGCCGGCGCGCCGGCGGCCTGCGCGTCCGCGATGACGCGCTCGACGTAGCGCGCGGTGATCGGGTTGATCGCGTCCTCGATGTGCCCGACGACGACCGGAGCGCCCGGCGC